>NZ_JAUBTI010000101.1:0-23623 GCF_036702415.1 Microcoleus sp. D3_18a_C4
TATTGTACAATACGCGAGCGGGGACGCTCGCACTACAATAAAAAAAATGCTTTTTACAAAACTGAGATGCTCCCATCCCTACAAACACCCTATTAAGAAACAATTGTCTCATGCCGCTCTTTAAAACATTGCTGCAACACAGAAACAGGCAGATCCTTCAATTGACCAGCTCGCACAAATTCAGCATAAGTATCAGCCTCTATTGCCTCCAAATCCCCTTCGAGTTTGTCGATAGTCATCTGCCGCAGTTCAGGAGATCGATCGTACATTTGATTGATTTCTGCTTGCAGCAAGTTTAATTTTTCTTGAAGCTGACTCGCGAGATGATTGGAAAACTCAGGCTCGATTTTACGATCGCCCGATACTTCAGATAGATGCTTGAGAACCCGATTGAGAGCAACACGTTGGGCAATCGCCTCCAGATACTCCTGGCGGAACTCCTGGTTGCTCAACAACCCCAGTTTTTCCAGCAGCGCCCTGGTGGTTAAACCTTGTACTAGCAGCGTAAATAAAACTACCCCAAACACGATCGCAATAATTTTTGGTCGATCGGGCAGAACATTGGGTACGCTCAAAGCTAAAGCAATCGAGACAGAACCCCGTAATCCTCCCCACCAAATTACTGTTTGATCGGGCAATGAAATTTCAGAGTGTCCTAACCAATTGCTCAACCATCCTAAACCAAAAATAGCGATCGCTCGCGTCACAAACATCGCCACTACAGTTATGCCAATCACTCCTAAATTCGTTCCCAAATCAGCAAACCTTATCTGATCGCCAATCAGCAGGAACATGATCGAATTTACAAAAAACGCCAAAAAATTCCAAAATTGTGTTACCGCTAGTCTGGTACTGGGTTGCATACCGATACGAGAGCCGAAATTTCCAAATATCAAGCCCATCACCACCACACCAATCACCCCAGAACCACCCAATTCCTCAACAATTATATAAGTGCCGTAGGCTGAAACTAAGGTTAACGATTGCTCCACCAAAGGTAAATCAAATGGTTGAGTCAGATAAGAAACTCCAAAACCGATTAAACTGCCGACAACCACCCCAATTCCCACAAAAGCTAAGAAACGCGCAATCAGAATTGGGATGCCAACGTCATCAGTCCCTAGAGAGAATCCCACCAAAAAACTAAAGGCAACAATAGCAATGCCATCATTAAATAAACTCTCTCCCTCCACCAGCAAAGCTAGGCGTTTTTCAACTCCCAGTTCCCGGAACAATGCAATGACTGAAACAGGATCTGTAGCAGATATACTAGCTCCTACCAACAGGGCGATCGCTAAAGAAACTCCCGCTAGTTGGTTGAGAGCAAAAGCCACGCCAGCAACAGAAATAACAACACCCAAAACCGCATAAAGAGCGATCGGCACTAAATCCCGCTTGAGTTTAGGCCATTCCAGATTCCAAGCAGCTTCAAACAACAGAGGCGGCAAAAAAATCAACAGAATCAGTTTGGGCGAGAGCGACACCAATCGCACATCTATAAAAGCCAAACCCAACCCGACAATTACTAAAAGCAGCGTGTAGGGAATTTGGCGCAACCAGCCCCATATTTGCGGCAGCACCGCCACACTTAAGGAAACTAATAGCACTAAGAGAAATTGCTTCAGATTCCCCTCGATCGTCACTTGGTTAATTAGAGTTTGTGGGGTCATACAATTAGGGCTAAAATAGTTAAGGTTTCGATTTCGAGGGGAACTTATCCGGCGTTGAGCGCCGCACTTCTTCAACTTGACTGACTTGAAAAATTAGGGTAAATGGTTGACCCATTTCTTTTTCGACAAATGCTTCTAAAAGCTGCACCTGTTTGGGTGTCAAAGCTTCGCTGCTGCGAACAATCAGGCGAACTTCCGGCGGTTTCGCCAACCAGTTAGTATCCGTTTTAATCAGTTCCACCCGTTGAAAAGTGATAGTTCGGTTAAGCAAAGCCCGCTTCAGACTGGCTTCTAGTTGTGCTTGCTCGATCAATTCCGCAAAACTCACCCCCAGAGGAATCACAAGTATAGCCGTCAATGCTAGCGCCCACAAAAGGGCTTTACCGGCGCGATGCAGGGGGGTGTACCCGGCCATTAAAGAGGTTAGCATACAGGAGAGAGTAATCCCCAGCAAATTAGTAAGATACAGCAGGCTTGCTCCCAGGCTGAGCGACCAATTAGTTTGAGATAAGCCTAAACCTATAACACAAATTGGCGGCATCAGAGCCACGGCGATCGCAGTTCCCGCCAGAGTAGCAGAAACTTTGGGCTGAACTTTTGCATAGCCACTGATTCCCCCAGCGGCGATCGCAATTCCTAAGTCTAGTAATGTAGGTTTAGAACGAGCTAGAACTTCGCTCCCAAAGTCGGGAATTTGTACCAAAGCGCCCAACAAACAAGCTAGAAAAATTGCTAGCACCGTCCCGACTGCTAATGCAATTAAACCTTTGCGGAAGAGGAGAACGTTACCTTCTACCGCTCCAAATGCTAACCCTCGGATTGGCAACATCAGAGGCGCGACGATCATAGCACCGATGATGACGGCCGCACTGTTGGCAAGCAGTCCAAAGGTGGCAATTATACAGGAGCCGAGAATTAAGACAAGATAGTTAATATCTAGGGTTGATTCTTCCAACAAGTCAACTCGTATTTGCTTTAAATGCTCTCGAGGAATCCTGCTCCTGGTGAAATATTTAAGACGGTCTCGAATATTGTTGAGCAAAATAATCTCCTTAAGTCGGGGGCTTGTATCCGTCAAACGATTTTAGATTATAGATTTTAGATTTTAGATTTTAGATTTACTCCACTGATTTTAGATTTACTCCACTGATTTTAGATTTACTCCACTGATGAATCTGGTACCTTGAACAAAAGTCTAAAATTTTGGGCTGCTCACGACAAGAGTCGCGGGTTTGTATCCGTCGGCAGGTGCAATCAAAAACAATCAAAATCCCAGCCAGCAAGTTTTCGAGGATGTCCCGGAACTCTAAAGCAATTGCCGCGCCACTAATACCCAGCAGTTGAATCAAATCTCCTGCCTTGAATGCCGGGACGGCGATGAATAACCCGATCGGCAATAATTGATTTATAATCAAGATATATACTCCACCCCATAATACCGAATCATGCTCGCAGAAGCAAACGCGACACTTTGGCCTAGTCTAATTACTGTTTCAGCCTTAATTCTCTACTTCGTTGTTACCATCAACGTCGGCAGAGCTAGATTCAAATACAAAGTTTCTCCCCCGCAGGTGACAGGAAACCCAGACTTTGAGCGAGTGTTGCGAGTTCAGCAAAATACCTTAGAGCAAATGATTCTATTTTTGCCCTCGCTGTGGCTGTTCTCGCAATTTATCAGCCCAATTTGGGGCGCCGGTATCGGCGCAGTTTGGATAGTTGGACGCATTTTGTTTGCTTGGGGTTACTATCAAGCTGCCGAAAAAAGAGCGGCAGGATTTGGCATTAGTACCTTAGCTACTTTAGCTTTGCTTGGTGGTTCCTTAACTGGCATAATTATGTCGCTGCTGAAGGTTGGAGCGTAGCTTCCGATCGACATAATTGTTTTTATACTCGTTTCCAGGCAGAGCCTGGTAACGCAGATCCGGAGGCTCAGCCTCCAATTTTCCTGCTGAAAAAGCGAGGCTGAGCCTCTCGACAGCGGTTCCCTGGCAGAGCCTGGGAACCAGTTAAATCCAAGTCTTTCAATCACCTTCAGGAGTAAAGATGTCAGAAACCAACAAACCCGTATTTGAAATTAGCCCGAAACTTTTTCAGCAGCTTGTCGAGTGGCAAGAAAAACTTGAACTAGAAGATGAATTAGCAAGCGAGTCAGAAAACGAGAAACCAACTGAGGTAATAACTCCTCCCCACAGTGATGAACAGCATTCTCAAACAGATAATTTCTAGCTGGTGGCTAGCAGCATCTTTTGGATTTCCGGCTGCTGTCTCGGCTCAATCGCTGACACCCAGCCAAATTCAGCAAGTCAATAGCGGTTTGTTTCGTTCTAACTCTCAAGATTTCTTTCAGCAAGGCTATCGCCAACTGGAAAGGGAAATCGCAATTTTGTTGCAAAAAAATGGCACTTCCGAAGACCAGATTCTGGAGATTGATGAAAAATTGCGCTCTCAGCTTTGTAGGCAAGAATTTAAAATATCGTCGTCGCCTTCTGATACAATAAGTGCTCCTCAGATTGCTGATTTTCAGAGCAAATTAAAAGACATTTGCAGACACAATTAAAATGAAAGTGAGGTCAATATTCAAAGTTTAGTGGTAATGGATAAAGAGGCAATGGCAAAGTTGAAAACAGCCATGCTGGAAGCGGAAACCGCTGCTCATTTGGCGGCAATCATTATTGATTATACTCATGAGGAAATGATGCTAGTTTTTTATGAGCTAGAATGGGAAGAGCAGGCTAGAATTAAGGATATTTGGAAGACAGTATGGACGGGGGGTTTATGAAGATTATGGTTAGCCAATTAAAGATGTTGGTGAACCCGCCTCTTGTATCTTGAAAGCGGTAGATTGTGATTGACAGTTGAGTGGGGGCGGGTTTACGAGATTATTGGTTTTAGTCTGTTGGGTGGGGGCGGGTTTACGAGATTATTGGTTTTAGCCATAAATTGTTGGTGAACCCGCCCCTACAGGATTGATGTTCGTTAAATCAGGGATTCGAGGCATAATTGGCGGAAATGATCGCCCCGTTGCTCGAAGTTTTGGTATTGATCGAAGCTAGCACAGGCTGGGGAAAGCAGCACTACTTTAGCATGATTTTGTTTGCCTAATTCTGCTGCTCTCGGAATTGCTCTTTCCATTGTTTCGACAATTTCCCAAGCGTTGTAATTTGCTTGTGTGAGCCGATCGGCAAAAAGACTCGCTGCATCCCCAATTAGCAACACCGCAGCAGCTTTCGCCTTGATTGTATCAATCCATGCGCGATCGTCCCCTTCTTTGGCATCGCCGCCCGCAATTAAAATCGCCGGTGCGCTAACAGAAGCCAACCCGACTTGGGCGGCGTCATAATTAGTAGCTTTGCTGTCGTTGATGAAATCTATGCCTTCCCAAGTGCAGATGTGTTCGAGGCGGTGCGAAACTCCGGGGAATTTAGCGATCGCCCGGGCGATCGCACTTTTATCTATCCCCGCCAAATTAGCCGCCGCCACCGCCATTAACAAATTCTGCAAATTGTGTTCTCCCACCATCCGCAAAGAATCAGCAGGCAGAATTTTCTCGCTTTGAGCGATTACCCAACCGTTTTCGATGTACGCTCCAAAAGTGCGATCGCCCAACAGTTCTTTTTCACCTTTCACACTCGTCCAACACGCATCCGGCCAAATGTCAACTCCTTGTTGCCGCAAACAAGGATCGTCACCGTTGATTACTTGCAATTCAGACTTTTTCAGCAAATGCGCTTTAATGTTGTAGTAATTTTCTAAAGTTTTATGGCGGCTGAGGTGATCCGGCGTCAAAGTCGTCAAAACTCCGATGCGTGGCGCTACAAACGGCGAGGATTCTATCTGATAGCTGCTGATTTCTGCGATTACCCAATCCGGCTGTTTTTCGCCTAAAGCTAATTCACACGCAGCATAGCCAATATTGCCGCAAGCGGGAGCGTAAAGCCCGGCTTCTTCAAAAATAGCAGCAATTAAAGCAGTAGTAGTAGTTTTGCCGTTAGTGCCGGTAATTCCCACCCAAGGAGATTTGAGGTAACGCCACGCGAGAGCCATTTCTCCGATTGTTTCAATGCCTAACTCTCTGGCGCGCACTAATGCTGGACTGTCCCAGGGAACGCCCGGACTTACTACTATTAATTCTATAGATTCGACTGGTTCAAAAGATTTACCTAACTCAACATTAATTCCTTCCTTAGCAAATTCCTGTTGCTGTTCGAGCAAGCTTGGGGAAGATGAGCGATCGCTCAGCGTTACTTCCCATCCTTCGCGTTTTAGCAGTCTTGCGGCGGCAATTCCTGATTTTCCTAGTCCAATGATATGAGCTATCGGCATAAGTTGTGTGTGTGATGGAGCGAACTTACCTGGTTTTATAAGTTTATATCTTAACCTTGAATTGGTTATTGACTATTGGCCATTTTGCTTATTTTTTAAGAGAGCGATCGAACTCTGCCCAGACGCGCGCGGTTCGGCAATAATCCTAATAGATTTACTCGTTTTATTGGTAAGCTTTAATGTTATTGGGAGCGAGATTTTTAACAAGTAGGTTTCTCAAGTTGGTTTGCCTACAGGCTCGCCCGTTGCCTCCCAAGGCCCGCCAGGGGTTGAAAACCCCTGTCTAACAGCTAAAGTCAGTTAAAACTGAGATATTGCACCATTGTCAGCAACAGGCTTTCCGGCCTGTTCCACAAAAGATAAATTTTCTTGTGGAACAGGCCGGAAAGCCTGTTCACAAAAGGCTATTTGAGAATGGTGCAACATAGGAGTTAAAACTGACTGAAAAGTTTAGTATGTGTGAGTTTCAGTCCTCTTAAGAGGACTTTCGCTTTGAGACGGGGGTTTCAACCCCCGGCGGACTGAAAAGTCTAATCTGTGTGGGTTTCAGTCCTCTTAAGAGGACTTTCGCTTTGAGACGGGGGTTTCAACCCCCGGCGGACTGAAGCGGAGGTGTTCAACCCCCGGCGGACTCAAATCTTGTCAATTCTAACTTTTGACGATCGCCCCAAAGTCAGCCAACACCCGCGCGTGATTCCGCAGCAAACCCAGTAAATTTAACCGATTTTGCTTAATTTCCGGGTCAGAATCCATCACCAAAACGCTTTCTGGCCCGTCGAAAAAGTTGCTGACAGTCGGAGCAATCTCAGTCAAACTATCTACCAACTGCTGGTAATCCCGAGTTTGTTTGCATAGCAGCGTTTGCGGCACTAACTGCACGACTGCATCATAGAAAGCTTGTTCAGACGATTTTTGAAATAACTCTGGTTTCACCGCATTTTTCGGTTCCAATTCTACTTTATCCAAATCACCTTGAGCCGCCAAACGAGTTGAACGATTGACTGTTTCGTAAATTAGATCCAAAGTCTGGTTATTGCGGATTTGTTGTAGGAAAAGTGCTCTTTCCAGTGCGTCCAATAAATCTCTCAATGCTCGTTCAGTATATTCGGGGTCGTTTTCTCCCAAAACTGCATTTACCAAATCGTAATCTACATTCTTTTCTTCTTGCAACAAAGTCCGAATTCTTTGCAAGAAAAACTCGTATAACTGAGCCAGCAACTCCGCCGGTGTTTCGGGGCGCGCTGCGGTAAATTCTGCAACAACTTGTGCGAGCAACTGGTGCAAGTTGACTGGCAACTGAGCAGCCCAAATAATGTTAGTTATTGCATTAGCGGCCCGGCGCAAAGCGAAGGGATCGGATGAACCAGTCGGCAACATTCCCAAACCGAAGATGCTGACTAATGTATCTAATTTGTCGGCTATTGCGACAACTTGGCCTGTGATAGTTTGCGGCAAATTGTCGCCCGCACCTTTGGGCAAATAATGTTCAAAAATCGCTGTGGCTACTGCTTCCGATTCGCCGCTTGCTAAAGCGTATTTCTGCCCCATGATTCCTTGCATTTCGGGAAGTTCGTAAACCATTTGGGTTACAAGGTCGGCTTTGCAAAGTAAGGCTGCTCTTGCTACATCAGCTTGCTCTTCGTCTGTGATTTGCAGTTGATTGACAATTAAACTGGCAATCTTGCACAGCCGATCGACCTTTGCGCGCACAGTCCCTAAATCTTCTTGGAAAGTAACTGTTTCCAACTTGGGCAAATAATCCTCTAAAGGCTTTGCCAAGTCTGCTTTGTAGAAAAACTGACCGTCTGCCAATCTCGCCCGCACTACTCGCTCGTTACCGGCGGCAATAATCGCTGCTTTAGCGGGATCGCCGTTGGAAATTGTGATGAAATAGGGCAGAAGTTCGGGATAATCGGGGCTTTTGAGGATGGGAAAATACCGCTGGTTTGTAACAATAATTGTGGTGATTACTTCCGGCGGCAATATCAAAAATTCCTCGTCAAATTTGCCGACAACTGCGTTTGGCCATTCTACTAAGTCGGTGACTTCTTCTAACAAATCTTCGGTAATGTCGGCATAACCGCCTTGTTTTGTTGCTGCGGCTTCTACTTGTGCTTTAATTTGATTTTTGCGCTGGGTTCGATCGACCTCCACGCAAGCAGCCCGCAGACACTCGACATAATCCTCGGCTTGGGGAATCGAAACCCCTCCCAGGGGTGTAGGGGGGGTGTATAACACCCGATGTCCTTGGGAAATTCGATCGCTCTTGACCGTATCCGAACCGCTCACCAATGTAATTGGCAGTACAGTATCATCTAACAGCGCCACGATCGATCGAATCGGGCGCGGAAACTTCAAATCTCCGTCAGCCCACCGCATAAATCTTTTGCCTTCTAGCTTGTTAATCCACTGCGGCACAAGTTCTGTCAAAATATCCGCACTCATCCGCCCCGGAATCTTTTTGAGCACAAACACAAAATCGCCTTTATCGGTAGCGCGAACTTCCAAAGCATCAATTTCTACGCCCTGTTTTTTCGCAAAACCTTCGGCTGCTTTCGTCGGTTTGCCATCTTTAAAAGCCGAACTTGCCGGCGGCCCTTTTACCTCTTCTTCTCTATCTAATTGCTGAACTGGCAGTCCTTTCACTAGAACGGCCAAACGCCTCGGAGTAGCGTATACATTAATAGAGTCATTTGTCAAGGATTCTTCTGCCAGCGTTGCAGGTACAAGTCGCTGCCACTGCTGGGCGCTGCCTGAGACAAAAGATGCGGGCAATTCTTCTGTACCGAGTTCTAATAAAAAGTTAGGCATATCGCACCGTAATGGAATTTTGTTTAGGGTAATTTAAGGTAATTTATCCGATCGCGCGATCGTATATCTGAAATATCTGAAAAATACTCAAAAATCCAGGATACCACGTAAAATCGGGGGTGAAAGACAAATAGCTCAACAGCTCATGACCTTGGCCCAAAGACTAGGACAAGATTGGAAGTCTCGACTCGAACAAGATTGCCCGCAGGAGAGTTCTAGCACCCGCGAGAGTGTTGTCCGCTGGCTGTTGGGAGACAAGCCCGAAAGATTTGACACTCTTAGCCCAACTCAATTGTCTGTCGCCTCTGGGGCGATCGACTTTTTATATCGAATTTTGATTTCTCGGTATCTGGGAGTACCGCCAGAAAAAGCTTACCGCAACTTGATCGGGCGACTGGGCGGTTTGGTGGTGCTCCGGCAAAAAATCCAAGCGTGGGTTTCCCTGAGTCGCGACAGACAGCGGAGTGCGGTGGAGGTACTACAAGAAGTGATTCAGGAAATGCTCAATTCCGATCGCTACCTGCAGCAGCAAGTCGCCTGGATTGCCGAATGCACCTCAGACAGACGGCTGCGAAATGCTTTGCTGCTAGCGAGTACAGAAGAATACTGCTTGCGGCCGATCCGCAACCAGCCGCTGCTGGTGTACCGTTTTGTCAACTACCTGCGGCGTGCCCAGCGCGGCGGGTTGACCCAAGTGCCTGCGGGAGACTGGGTGCGGCTGGTGTCGGAACAGGTTCTACCGGACGATACAGACGAACCGCTCAGCCTGCTAGACGAACAGGCAATGTCCGAGTATCGAGAAAATCAAGCTTGGGAAGAGCAGCAAACTCAGCGGCAGATTGTCCAACAAGAATTTGAGAATTACTTGGCCGCTGAAGTCGATCCGCTGGCTTCTCGGTGGCTGCAGCTTTACCTGCAAGGCCGTTCCCAAGAGGCAATTGCCGAGGAGTTGAAGGTTCCGATCAAGCAAATTTACCGCTTGCGAGAAAAAGTCAGTTACCACGCGATTCGGGTTTTTGCGGTCAAACAAGCACCGGAATTAGTCGCTAGCTGGCTGGAAACTTCGCTCAAAGAACACAGTTTGGGCTTGACTCCCGCCCAGTGGCAGCAATATTTACAAAACCTCACGCCGGTGCAGCGACAGTTGGTAGAATCGCTGAAAGCTGGGAAAAGTGTAGAGACGATCGCATCTGAATTAAAGCTGAAAACCAATCAAGTCATCGGCGAGTGGAGCAAACTCTATTTAGCAGCTCAATCTCTCCGCAACGAGTAGATTGGTAATGGGTGGCGGGCAATTGCTAATTGTTAATGGGCGGTAGCATTTTTCCGAATCCGCGCTACAAATCAATTCCCTCACAGCCACAGAGTTCTGCGAGTTTCCCCGTGGAAAACCGCGCGATGCCCCTTGTATCAATTCAGGTTAGATTAATCGGGCTCTTGTAGCGCTGCCGTGACGATCGCGCTCCGAGACGATCGCAGCCCACTCTCTGAGGTAAGATACTAGCAGCACGATCGACTTTTGAGGATTTTTTAACCAATCCTAAATTCAGCGGTTGCCCGTAAATCATCGGTTGTGGTGCATCTCTAATACTTGTGCATTAAAGACATAATTCTATTGTTGCCAGCCACGGGCATCAATCTCGGGCGATCGATGATAGTTGGTCTAGACTGCGCTAGTCATCATCTAGCTCTCAATCTTTTGGTAGAATTTGAGGCTGCAATACAGAAGGGAGAAAATTCTGGGACTAAGAATTTTTATTTAAGAAAAGCTTCCGGTTGTGAGACCAATTCCTCCGTCAGGGAAGTTGCAGCGTTTAATTTTATCGCATCAGGTTGGTGCGTCGCGCTCGATCGCGCTTCCAACTACAAAGCAGCTAATGGTACATACATCTTCAACAGACTCGGCAGCTACAATGGACTCCGATCGAATATTTCAACTAATCGACACAGTTGTCCCCTTTGAAGCTTGCCTTTATTATCAAGTTTTGCCTTTATCTCTAGAAGGTAATCTGTTTAAACTGGGCGTAGTCGATGCCCAAGATGACTCCGCCTTGGACTACGTGCAGCGGATTTTAGCTTACATGAATTGCTCAGTCACAACAGAGCCAATTGCCTCGGAAACTCAGCGCTCGATGCTCTCAGCTTACTTGCTGCACGGGAACCAGCTCCGAGAACCCAGCCAGACAGAAACCGCCGCAGCCCCAACACCCAAAAAACCCGCACCAGCAACTTCAGGCCCCAATGCAGCAACGCTGCTGTCTTTGCCAGAACCCTCGATGCCCGCTCCTGAGCGGTTTAAACCTGCTGGCGCTGAGGTTCCCGCGACACCGACACAGCTATCGGTTTTGAATGTCGAGGCCTTGCACTTGTCAAGCCCAGTCGAAGTTTTGGCAACTTTGCCCGCGCCCCAACTGCTGGAAGAATTGCTCGGTAGAGTGCTGCGAGAGGGTATCGGCCGCCTGTTTTTTGAGCGGCACCAGTCCCAAGGCCGGATTCTTTGGAGTCAAGACGGCGTTTTGAAATCGATGCTCGAAGGTATCGATATCGTCCTTTTCCAAGAGGTTATCGACGAGTTGAAGCGGCTGACAGATATGCCTGTTTGTCCGGTGGAACAGCCCAAACAAGTCGAAGTTGAGCGCATATATCAAAACACTCATTTGCTGTTGCGCTTGCGGGTAATGACGGTGGGTGGCAAGGAAGAAGCCACCCTGCAAGTTTTGCGGGGGGCAGCTTTGAGGTTTTACCAGCAGCAGCAGTTGTCTACTTTGAGTCGCGACGCACTGCGGCTGGCCGAAGAATTGCAGCGGAAAGTGAATCAAATTCGCGATCGAACTCGCCTTTCTCCTGTGCCCTTAGAGGGGTTGCCCGCTTTGGAACAGGTGATTAGAAATGTTGACGACCAAATTGAAGCTTTGCTGCACGCACACAATCCCGATCAGCCCTAATTAGCAATAGATCACTGTTTTGATTTTTTTTTAACTCATATCGTTTCCGGGTGTATCGGAATGATTTAACCGCAGAGGGCGCAGAGAACGCAGAGGGAGAGAATACAGAGAGGAATATTTCCGATGCTACCGGATTTGATATCACATCAAGTCCGGTCAAATAATAATAATTACGTTTGTAGTGACGACTCAAGTCCCAGCGAGTTTTATGATAACTCAAGTCTTCACTACAAAACAATTTGATTGCAGTTGTGCGAGGTGATATCTAGTCCGGTCGATTCCCTCCGCTTCGCTTCGCCCGAAATCAGGTAGGGGCGGGTTAACCAATAATATCTGCCAATAATTGACAATCTCAAAAACCCGCCCGGCCCGGATATTATGGTCAATCCATCGGACATAATATGACACAATATTATACAAGTTCCCAAAAAGAATGCAACTGTATGCCCGCGATCTAAACCCTGGTACTCATCAGTCATTCCCAATCTAAAATCTAAAATCTAAAATCTAAAATGGTATTAGCCGTGCTCAAAAACATCCTTGTACTGCAATAAATCCAAACTCACAAAAACGGGCAAACACTGAAAACATTGCTGTGCAATTTCCCAGCGTTCTTCTCGCTGCAACATAGCAGTCAACTTTTGTTTAGCGCTCAGCAAATAGCGAACATCATTAGCAGCATAATTTAGTTGATCGTCAGAAAGATTAGTCGCATTTCCCCAGTCGGAACTTTGAGATGTTTTATTTAATTCTACCTTTTCGAGTTCTAGAATTAATTCTTTCAATCCGTGTCTGTTGGTATAAGTTCTAGCAAGTTTACTAGCTAGCTTGGTGCAGAAAACTGGTGCAATATCAATACTTAAATTGTAACGCATTGTTGCCATATCAAAGCGCGCAAAATGAAATACTTTCTCAATATTTTCGGCTTCCATTAACTTCTTTAAATTCGGTGCTGCTGTCTGATCTTTGGCAATCCGCACCACTGCAACTTTACCTTCTGGATTGCACAACTGCACCAAACACAAGCGATCGCGCCACGGCATCAAACCCATTGTTTCCGTATCAACGGCGATCGCCTCCGCAGTCAAATAATAAGATAAGAGAGAATCGGGAATATCACCATCGCACACTTGAAAATCTGCAAATTCCATTATTAGTAATTTTTGAATGTTGACTTTTGACTGTTGACTTTTGACTGCCTTTTTCCCTCTTCCCTCTTCCTTCTAACTTCAGCATCTACGTCACACTCGATAATTAATCCGTGTATCCGTGTCCGAATCCGTGTCGTGCCTTCCTTCAAATTACCGAGTGCGGACAAAAAGCTGAGTAAAATAATACTCCCCTTTGGCATTTTTCGCAACCCCAATACCGGTCACATTAAACTGACCCTCCATATTTTTGCGGTGGCCGTCACTTTTAATCCAACCCTCAACAGCATTCCGTACCGGGTCGCTGTAGCCCATATTGTAAGCAAGATTTTCAGCTACACTTTGATAAGGAATCGTAATTGCTTTCGCCCGCCCCTCAAATCCATCGTGGCTGAAACGTACTTTACCGTTAGCCATATTTTCGCTGTGAATTCTTGCTATCTGACTGATTCGCGGATCGACACTCAGCGGCGGCAACTTTTTAGATGCTCGGTATTGATTGATCTGTTGGTTAACCGCTTTTTCTAAGTCAGTAATAGCACTCGAAGCAACATTAGTATTCATGGGAGTTTGTGGCAGCGATCGCGTAGGAATGGAGGTATCACACTTAGGCAGGATTGTCAACAATCCCAAGCAAATCGAAATCAAACCTTTGGACATGAAATCAAACGATAAATAAAGTTAATTGTTACTCCTATGTTGCACCATTCTCAAGAACAGGCTTTCCGGCCTGTTCCACGACGGACTTTTGTTGTGGGGAGTAGGGGTTGGGCATCCTGCCCGCCCGCAAAAGGCTTCCACACGAATGGTGCAATCTTTCAGTTGTTACCGATTCCTACAGAGCGATCGCCCCAAATTCCGCTAACCTAGATATTCAGAACCTTCGCCACAGTGTTCACGTCTTTGTCGCCGCGTCCCGAACAGTTAAGCACAATGCGCGGATTGCCTGTTAGCTGCGGGCACAGAGTCTCCAAATAGGCGATCGCGTGAGAAGTTTCCAAAGCCGGAATAATCCCCTCCAACTGCGAAAGTCGCTGAAATGCTTCCAGCGCTTCTGCATCAGTTACGCTATAATATTCGGCTCTTCCCGCATCCTTCAAATAACTGTGTTCCGGCCCCACACCCGGATAATCCAAACCCGCACTAATAGAATGCGGCTCAATCACTTGACCTTCATTATCTTGCAGCAAATAACTCATTGCCCCGTGCAGAACTCCCACACTTCCTTTAGTCAAAGTAGCAGCGTGCTTATCCGTCTCCACACCTTCGCCCGCCGCTTCAATACCAATCAATCTGACAGTTTCTTCCCCAACAAACTCGTGGAAAAGACCCATTGCATTAGAACCGCCGCCGACGCAAGCTAATAAAATATCCGGCAAACCACCCCACTTTTCCTGACACTGAGCCCGCGTTTCTTCACCGATTACCGCATGGAAATCGCGTACCATCATCGGGTAAGGATGCGGGCCCGCTACGGAACCGAGAATGTAATGAGTTGTTTCGACATTTGTCACCCAGTCGCGAATCGCTTCCGAAGTCGCATCTTTCAGCGTTCCCGTACCTGCAGCCACCGGCCGCACTTCGGCTCCCATCAAGCGCATTCTAAACACATTTAAAGCCTGTCTTTCCATGTCGTGAACGCCCATGTAGACAACGCATTCTATACCGAAACGAGCGCAAACTGTGGCGGTAGCAACGCCGTGTTGACCGGCACCAGTTTCAGCAATTACGCGCTTTTTGCCCATACGTTTTGCCAGCAATGCTTGAGCTAAAGCGTTGTTGATTTTGTGAGCACCGGTGTGGTTTAAATCTTCGCGTTTGAGGTAAATTTGCGGACCAGTTCCGTCTGCTTTAGCGTAGTGTTCGGTGAGGCGTTCGGCGAAATACAAAGGGCTGGGGCGGCCGACATAATCTTTGAGCAGTTGTTGGAGTTGCTGTTGAAATTCCGGTTCGCTGCGGTATTTGTGGAAAGCGGCTTCTAGTTCAAATAAAGCGGGCATCAGGGTTTCGGGGACGTATTTGCCGCCGAATTTGCCGAATCTGCCGAGGGAGTCTGGGCGTTGGGCGCTGGTTTCGGTGGTGAGATGCAGGGGGGTGACAGTCACGGACTTTCTTGGGATAATGGGACAGATTTTATTATATCTAGTCGATGGGGCTGTGGGCGATCGGGCTATCTCGCGAGGGGGTAGGCAAATCGCTGAAATGTCGATTCGGTCGTTGACCCCCTCGATATATTGCTGGGTAAGGGTTTCTCCGTCGGGTCAATTTATTAGTGGCTGGAAACTTAATTCTGCAAAACTACAAAATGTTCTTGAACACGGAGGGTTACAAGCATGGAATCTACAAAAGGAAATAAAAATGTGTCTGTAAGCCTTAGCGATGACGAAGCCCTTGTATTGCTTGAATGGTTATGTAATTTTATTGAAGAAGAACATCCTTCGTTGTTCCAAGACCAAGCGGAAGAACGTGTTCTTTGGGATCTAAAAGCAGTGTTGGAGAAAGTTATATCAGTAACTTTTGATAAAGACTACATAAATATTCTTTCACAGGCACGAGAAAACATACGCGATTCGCTAGATTGAGTTAGAGCTGCAACTAATTCAATCGAACTCGGGGAAGTCGCGATCGCCTTTGGGTCGGCAGAGAATTAATTCCCTGTCTCCTAGCTAAAGTCAGTTAAAACTGACTGCTAATATCAAGTACGATCGATGCTATCGCACCTGCCACATTAAAAACCAACCTCAAAGCCCATAGATTATATTCCCTTAAAATTCACTTAAATAAACCATTCTCAAACACATTCTAAAGTCCTCATAGCGAGGACTTTAGCTTTGAGGCAGGGGTTGAAACCCGGCCGATCGGCAACTAATATGATATAATATCAGATAGCATCATTTTTGTTAATACAACCAACCCAACCAATTATCAATTCCCAGTTTCCAGTCCCAACTGAGATTTTTTTAGTCAAAGACTTAAAAACTCAAAATGACCAACAATAAACTAATATGAGTACATCAAAACGCAAAGACTCCGATACCAATACCCCATCAGGAAAACGCATTGTTTACTCCGAATTTGGGAACGTTGACAACTCCGCCGCCCTCCAACGGGGAGTTGCCGAAGTTCCCCCCAATCAACAAAACCTCAAAATCGAAGCATCCCGAAAAGGACGCGGCGGCAAAACAGTTACAGTCATCAGTGGCTTTCAGGAAAAACCCGAAACATTAGCAACTTTAGCCAAGCAGCTAAAAGCCCAATGCGGTACTGGCGGCACAGTCAAAGATAATGAAATCGAAATTCAAGGCGAACACAAGCAAAAGCTCCTAGAAATTATCACAAAATTAGGCTACAAAGCTAAAATTAGTGGAGGGTAAATTAGTCAATAGTCATCACTGTATGGGCGGCGCGGGTTTATGATATACTTAGTTTTAAACATAGATGGTTGGTAAAATCCGCCCCTACATCGCACAAATTATATTGCCGCGAATCAACCAGAAATGATATTACCAATTACCGCCAATTTTTAATGTACACTCGACCTTTAGCTCGTTTAATCGAACAATTGCAGCGCTTGCCCGGAGTCGGCCCAAAAACAGCCCAGCGTTTAGCTTTACATATTTTGAAGCGACCGGAAGAAGAAGTGCAAGCCCTAGCTAAATCTTTGATTGATGCCAAACAGCAAGTAGGTTTCTGTCAAGTATGCTTTCACTTATCTGCTGACCCTGTTTGCGAAATTTGCCGCAATACCAACCGCGACACTCATACCATTTGTGTAGTGTCAGAATCCCGCGACGTAATCGCTTTAGAAAAAACGCGGGAATACATGGGTAAATATCACGTTGTTGGCGGCGTTATCTCGCCGATGGATGGAATTGGCCCCGAACAATTGAACATTCAACCGTTAGTGCGGCGCGTCAGCCAGCAAAAGGTTAAGGAAGTAATTATTGCTATTAGTCCCAGCGTGGAAGGCGAAACTACTACTCTTTATATCGGTCACTTATTAAAACCTTTTACCCTAGTGACGCGCATAGCTTTTGGTTTGCCGATGGGGGGAGATTTGGAATATGCCGATGAAGTTACATTGGCTCGTGCTTTGGAAGGAAGGAGGGAGTTGGATTAGTTATAATTTGTCCCGCATCTAAATTGTATTTTCTGGCGGGCGGGACGCCCAACCCCTACTTTCGACAAGAACTCGATCGAGCTTAATCGCTCTTTTTTTACTCAAACGGAAGAGTTTTCTAATCTAGCAATTAGTTCTTCTATTGACAAATCCGGGAGTTGTGACAGCAATAGCGATAAATTTTCGGCAGACAATGCGAGCAAATTTGGGATGAGATTGACGGTGTTTACTTCTAATTGACCAAAGCGCTTTCTCAAGACATTTTCGGCGATTAAAGTTTGTACTTGTTGTCTATCTGCTTGGGCGATTGGCAATGTGGATAATTGCACTAACAACATCGTGAATTCACCAACAGGTAAAGCCGAAACAGAGGAAAAAAAGGCAATTGTCTGAGCGTCTAACTCCCCAAATCTGACTTGCAAAAAGTTCTGCAAAATCAACCGCTGTGCTTCTTCTCTTCCTTCTTCTCTTCCTTCTTCTCTGCCTTGTTGTGTGGCCTGATCTATTTTTTGTTGTAACAGAGGTACGAGCGCCATAACTAACTCCTTATCTTCCTGATTTCCTGGGGCACTAGCTGCTAAATTTACTTGCAGATTCGCTTGCAGGTTGTACAATAATTCTAGCGTACTAGCTCGTAAGGGACTATCAACAGGCAATCTTGTTAATTCCGCGATCGCCCCTTGCTGTACTTTACCCTTACCTAAAATCCGCAACCACATCGTTTCTGGAACATTCGGTAGCTGGTGAATAGCTATCAATCCTACTCGCCAAACTTCCGATAGAAAATAAACCCCCCTCCCCCAACCTTCTGACTCTTGTGGAATCATAAAATTAAAGCTGCTTAACAAAGCCTCCGAAGCAGTGGGAGTCAGAATCCACAACCGGGGTAATTGCTGAGATTCTAAACGTTGCTCTTCTCGATTAGCTCGGCGCAGTAATTCTGCCCTAGTATTTAAAAGTTTGACCACACAACTGAAGATATCCTCTGTATTGACGGCATTGCGAAATGGTTCGATCGCAGCCACAGTCGCAGTCATTTGACCTAATAAACCTAAATTCTCTACGTATTCAGGCGATACAGAGGTGGGTTTAAACCAGATGTCAATTTCTCGAACTTGAGCAGAAACATCTTTACTTGTTTCTACTTCTCCTAGAGGTGACAATAACTCTCTGAGGTATTCTTTGGCAAACTGGTCATGGGGAAATTTAGTCATTCTTGGGAAGCACGTTATTCCGAAACAACCAAATTAATTATATCTCATTTTAAAAGAGTATTTATTGGTAATAGCTTCTATGTTATATAACAATCCTTGCAGGAGTCCTAAACTTTTTACCCCACCCCAACCCTCCCCTTACTAAGGGGAGGGAGTAAGAAATTAACAAATGATTTAGGATTGATCTACATCCAATATTTTAAAGGATTCAGGTATCTGAGTATTCGGTTTTTTGAGGTGGAGTTACTTATTTAACCCAGATTTAGGAGAAAATTTCAAATCCCCAATTGAGCGACTCTCCCCTGTCACTGCCGCGAAAGGGTAAACTGGAAAAAGTTACCGAGAGTAGTAAAAAATCATGACCCAATTCGATCGACCTTTAAGCTACCCCACAACCCGCAAAATCGACCAAACAGACGACTACCACGGCGTCAAAGTATCTGACCCCTACAGGTGGCTGGAAAACCCCGACTCTGAGGAAACCCAAGCTTGGGTGGAAGCCCAAAACGCAGTCACTTTTGGCTACCTCAACGAAATTCCGGCGCGGGCAAAAATCAAACAGCGCCTAACTCAACTTTGGGATTACGAGAAATACGGCATACCTTTCAAAGAAGGATCTCGCTATTTCTACTACAAGAATGACGGCCTGCAAAATCAATCCGTACTCTACACGTTAACATCCCTCGACAGCGAACCCAAAGTATTAATTGACCCCAACACTCTCTCAGAAGATGGAACCGTTGCTCTGGGTGGGATAGCTATCAGCGAAGACGGCAAATACATGGCCTACGGTTTGTCAAGTTCCGGTTCTGACTGGCAGGAATGGAAAGTCCGCGAGGTGGCAACCGGCGAAGATTTATCAGACCATTTAAAGTGGATTAAATTCTCAGGAGCATCCTGGACTCACGACGGCAAAGGCTTTTTTTACAGTCGCTACGACGAACCCAACGAAAAAAGCAAGCACGAAGACGTTAACTATTACCAAAAACTGTTTTACCACCAAATCGGCACGCCGCAATCTGAAGACGTATTAATCTACGAACGACCCGACCAAAAAGAGTGGGGATTTAGCGGGGGCGTCACCGAAGATGGCAAATACTTGATTATCTCAGTTTGGCAGGGAACTGAAACCAAAAACTTGATTTTTTACAAGGATTTAACTGCACCGGAATCAACGGTTGTAGAACTGATTAGCGAATTCGAGGCTGAGTACAGTTTCATCGACAATGAGGGCTCTCTTTTCTGGTTTCAAACAAACTTGAATGCACCGTTGGGCCGCGTAATTGCGATCGACACCAACAACCCACCTCCCTCATCCCTTGGTTGTGATGAAACCCCCCCGTCGCCCAGGGAGAGGGGGTTGACAGAAATTATCCCTGAAGCAGCAGAAACCCTCGAAGGCATAGGCCTCCTGAACAATCAATTTGTCGCTTCCTACTTGAAAGACGCCTACACCCAGATTAAAATTTTCAACTTAGACGGCTCTTTCGTGCGAGAAGTTGCCTTGCCCGGAATCGGTTCGGTGGGAGGATTCGGCGGCAAGCGGCACGACACCGAAACCTTTTATGCTTACACCAGTTTCACTGCGCCAAACACCATTTATCGGTACAATATGGTGACAGATGAAAGTACGATTTATCGGCAGCCAAATGTCGATTTTAATCCCGAAGATTACGAGACAAAACAAGTATTTTACCCAAGCAAAGACGGTACGCAAGTACCCATGTTTATCACGCACAAGAAAGGCTTGCAGTTGGATGGCAATAACCCCACCTACCTTTACGGATACGGTGGTTTTGGCATCTCGCTAACTCCGAGTTTTTCTGTTAGCAGGATAGTGTGGTTAGAGATGGGCGGAGTTTATGCGATCGCCTGTTTGCGGGGAGGCGGCGAGTACGGCGAATCATGGCACGAAGCAGGCAAAAAGTTGAACAAGCAAAACGTGTTTGATGACTTTATAGCTGGCGCTGAATGGTTGATCGAAAACAAGTATACCAAACCGGCAAAATTGGCGATCGCAGGTGGTAGCAACGGCGGTTTATTAGTAGGGGCTTGCATGACTCAGCGGCCGGAATTGTTCGGTGCAGCACTGCCGGCAGTCGGCGTTTTGGATATGTTGCGCTTCCACAAATTTACCATTGGTTGGGCTTGGACTTCTGAATACGGTTCGCCGGAAAATCCCGAAGAATTTTCCACAATTCACGGCTATTCTCCGTTGCACAATCTCAAACCGGGAACGGTTTATCCGGCGACAATGATTACAACTGCCGATCGCGACGATCGAGTAGTTCCGGCCCACAGTTTCAAGTTTGCTTCTGCTTTGCAAGAAACCCACGCGGGAGAAAAACCCGTGTTAATTCGCATTGAAACTAAAGCGGGACACGGTGCTGGCAAACCCACTGCGAAAGTCATTGAAGAATTGGCAGATGAATGGGCTTTTTTAGTGCGGGAACTCGATATTGACGCTTAACAAGCACGGGTTAGGGGGTGCGATCGACGCAGTTTCATGATTTAGATAGAAAGAGGGTGTAAAGGGCGATCGTTCCTTTTGAATTCAAGGGCGATCGTTCTTTTTTGTCACCGCAATCCTGGTATTAACATATATAATTTGTCAAGTTTTTTGTTAACTTTTGTAGCGTTAAGTGGCTATTATTACATGGCTGTGAGTTTACTGCACACCAAATTAGTATAAGTATAAATCTCTAGAAATACGGTACTCCTGAGATCTTGCACCATTCTCAATTAGCCGTAGGGGCGGGTTCGCCAACAGCCTTAAAGCTTGCAAATAGGTTTTATAAACCCGCCCGACCCCACGAAAAATCCTCTTATTGATATTGCTGCAAGATGTCAGGTACTCTCAACTTTCAATCGCGATCGCACCTCAAAGTCAAAATCTGCCAATTTTTAGGAAATTAGTATTTTCTGTATATTTACGGTTCAATCTGTCTGAGCCAGCCTCGATATCACCAGACTAAGAACAGCAGCATGAGGGGTCTGACCCCTTATGCTGATAAATCCGTAAGTAATTTAGCATATAACTAACCTTAGACCTGATATTATTTTTCCCAAAAATAGAGGGTTTTGGCTAATATAAAGGCTGTGACCCCTTATTCATGTTATAATTCGCAGCGCTCGACCGCATCAGGACATCCAATGGCGATCGCAGTAAATCCTGTCTAATGATTGACAAACATCACAATTGACAAATATAGGTTACTATTATGTCTCATAAAGAAAGAACTTTCCAAGCTTTATTTTTGAAAGTTTATCGTCATCTATGAACATGGGTAGCTTAGATTTAGCACCCAAATTCACCAAAAATGAAAACCATCCCAAATCTGTCAAATTGGTCATCTACACAAACACGGGAATCTACCAATATGGAAACTAAAATCTTGAGACAAGCCAGCTATGAAGCAGAGACGGCTAGCCGAAAAAATCTAGCGATTGTGGATTCAAAAGTAGAAAGCTACCAAGAGTTGCTCAGGGGAGTGAAATGCGGTACAGAAGTAGTCTTGCTCGATAGAACCCGGGATGGAATCGAGCAAATCACCGAAATTCTGGGTCAGCGCAACAGCATCACCAGCCTGCATATAGTTTCTCACGGTCGAGAAGCAGCAGTAGAAATCGGATCAACAGAACTTAATATTGATAATCTAGAAACCTACAGCAACCAATTGCAGCAGTGGGGAAAAGCCCTTAGCGAATCTGGCAGCATTCTGCTTTACGGCTGTAACATAGCCGCCGGCGAATCCGGGATTAAATTCATACAAAAACTCAGTGAAATAACAGGAGCAAATATTGCCGCTTCCAACAACCTAACAGGGAGTGCAGCATTAGGTGGCGACTGGGAATTAGAAATTACTACAGGACAAATAAATACCGAAATAGCCTTTGAAAAAAAAGTCCTAGAAGGCTACACATCAGTCCTGGCTACCTTAGCGGCTGAAGAATTTAGAAATTCAACAGCGATCGGGCCTTGGATATATGGAGTTGGCAACACCCTTACAACTAACCCAGGCTTAACAGCAGGTAGTACAGAAAACCTCAGCGGAGTTATTCCTGCTTTAGGGACTGGCGATCCCGAGGGACAAGGTACTTTGAGATTAACATCAAACGCCTTTGACCAAGCAGCTTTTGTTATCTACAACAACCCCATCTCCGCCACTGAGGGTCTGAGAGTTACCTTTGATTTCTTTGCCTATAACAGAGGTACTGTCGTTGATCGCGAGGGTAACCTCTTTGGTGCGGATGGCATTAGTTTTTTCCTCATTGACGGAACAGCTACGCCAACAAAAGCGGGAGGCTACGGTGGCTCTCTCGGCTATGCTCAGAATAATAGGGATGGAATTGTACCGGGTATTGTAGGAGGTTATTTAGGTGTCGGATTAGACGAGTTTGGCAATTATTCTAGCACTATTGCTGGAAAACAGGGTGGCCCGGGGCAGCGACCTGATGCAGTAGGACTTAGAGGCAGGGAAAGCACAATCCCAACCGAAAATTATAAATTTTTAGGTTCTAGTTTTTTAACTAACAGTTTGACTGGCGTTTCCATTGGCATAGACAATAAAGATACAAGCATTCGCGCTGAGGCTAAAAGAACCGTTCAAGTTACATTATTCCCGACGACGAACTCACCAACATCTCCTAACCGTCTGACAGTGGCCTTCGACGTGAACAGGAACGGCACATTTGATGCGGGCGAAACACTGATCGACATATCAAATTTGGCAACCATAAACGGAGAAGTGCCACGTACTTTTAAATTTGGCTTTGCTGCTTCGACTGGGGGAAACACAAACATTCACGAAGTTAACAATGTCATCGTCGAAAGTATAAATCGCCCTACACTCCAAGCCGACGTTTCCATTGTTAAAAAAGGCCCGCTGTTCGCCACACCCAACAGCACCATAACCTATACGATTACCTCCACAAATAACGGGCCAGACAGCGCCGAAAGCGTCCTGATTCAAGATCCCCTGCCCGCAGGCTTAAGTTTCGTCAGCGCCTCCGACGGCGGTACTTTAGACAGCAAAACGAGGACGGTCATCTGGCCGGCGATTCCGACTCTGGCTAACCGTGCTAGCCAAACCCGCACCATCACCGCAAGAGTTCCGGCAACAGGCGGCGCTTCCTTAACTAACACTGCCTATAGCACATCCAGCACTTTCGACCCAGATCGAGGTAACAACAATAGTTCCCAACCCATCTCTCAAGTCTCAACTACAATTGTTGCTGCTCTTGCCGACGTTGTTACCACCAAAACCGGGACTGCTGCTGCTGCACCGGGTGAAACAGTTACTTACACAATTTCCACAGTCAACAACGGGCCAAGCACAGCAGCAAACGTCACCGTTACCGACAGCATTGTTCCCGGTTTAAATATAGTTAG
>NZ_JAUBTI010000102.1:0-16140 GCF_036702415.1 Microcoleus sp. D3_18a_C4
CCGTCCTTTTTGGACGGGCGGGACGCCCATCCCACAATAACAATTAAAATTGTAAGTTATTTAATTCGCGCTCCTAAGTAGAAAGCCAAACCACTTTTTGGGTGCAGGACTGAATTACTAAATGTTGTTAATTCCATCGCTACTAAAACCGCGATCGCCCGTATTAAATAATCGCAAAAATCCTCGCCCCAATCTAAAATTCCGCATAGCTCAGCAGCCGCACTATTTTTTCATCATCGTTCAATTCGCCGACAATTCGTCGCACGGGTTTCGGCCAGATTTTAATCAAAGTAGGAGTTGCTGAAATCTGATCTGCCTCAGCTTGGTCTGGATGTTTCAAAACATCAATTACTTTTAAAGTGTAGGGACGATCGAGGCATTTCTCTAAGAACTGGTGTAAAGTTTCGAGGGTGCGTTCGGTGCTGGGGTTGCTGCCGGAAACAAACAGACGCAAAACGTACCCTTGAGTTTGTGGCGGTGGGGTGAGTGCTGTTGGTTTGGGAAGCCGAGTCTGCTGCGGTTGCGGAAAGCCCAAGGGAGTTAGGATCGAAGTGCTCCAGTCCGATCGAGCTTCGGGGCTGGCATACTGTACAACTAAGTCGTGATTTTCCCAAAGTTCGGGGAATTGTTCGTGATAAGTAGCGATTGCCATCGGTTCGCACATTTCTTCGCTGCGGGGATGCCACACTAAGTCGCCAGTCCCAAAAATGGCGTTCAGCAGCGTTTGATGTCGCAGCACGGGGGGGTAAGCCTCGGCAGCAAGCCTCACCTGCCGATCGCCTGGATCGAGCCAGGAGTCAACGGTTGCCGTGTAGCAAGGTATCAGAAAATGCGGCGGTTCCGACAAACCGAGAATCTCCTGTAGAGCTACGCACAACTGCAAATGCCACCGAGTTTGCTTGTGGGGATCTATGCAATAGATTAAGTCTCCCCCTGGCGTAAACAGCGCAATGCCTTTGAAAATTTCTGGCCAAATCGGGCGATCGACTTTCAATTCAGTACACCAATAAAAGTTAACAGTTAACAGTTAACTTTTAACTGCTAACTGTTAACACTCGACCTTTAGACTCGACCTCGGAGCATCTGAGCCATTTCGTTCGGGAACGGCGAGTTCTCTACACAAAGTTCTTCAGTAATCCGACCTTCTTGATAAAGACCGTAGAGCGACTTATTCATCGTCGTCATGCCTTCATAAGTATCTTTGATCATGATTTGATTGATTTCCTCATTCTGGCCCTTCAGAATGTATTCCTTAACCACGTCGGTATTGATCATAACGTCGTGGAAAGCAGCCCGCTTTCCGTCTGTGGTTTTGCACAGCAGTTGAGCAATAATCGCCACTAGGGATTCGGAAATTGAAACCCGTATGGCCTCCTGTTCTTCCGCCCCGAACATATCAAGAATCCGGTTCAGGGTCTTAACCGCACTGTTCGTGTGCAGGGTTCCTGCAACTAAGTGACCGGTTTGAGAGGCTTTGAGGGCGATTTCCACGGTCTCTCTGTCCCGAATTTCTCCTACTAGCAGCATATCCGGGTCTTGTCGCAGAGCGCCTTTGAGAGCGCTCATAAACTTGAGGGTGTGCCTGCCGACTTCCCGGTGCTTGATCAAGGATTTTTTGCTTTCGTGTACGAATTCTACCGGGTCTTCGATCGTGATGATATTGTAGGCTTTATTCTTATTGATGTAGTCGATCATCGCGGCCAACGTGGTAGACTTACCCGAACCTGTCGGGCCTGTCACCAAAATCAGCCCTTTGTGGTAGCCACATATTTTCCTAAATACCTCCGGCAGTTTCAATTCCTCCATTGTCAAGATTTTGGCAGGAATTAGCCGCAGTACCATTGCCGGGCCTGCCAAGGAGTCCATGCAACTGATCCGAATGCGGACGAACCCGAAGTCGAAAGCGCCGTCAAAGTCTAGGGTTTTTTGGAAAATTTCAATTTCTTCATCGCTCATGCACTCCCGCAACCAGCCAAAAAACGTATCTAAATCCGTCGGTGGATACCCGATGTCGGCAATCTCGCCCCGCTTGCGGAAGCGGGGAACTTCGTTTACTCCGAGGTGAAGGTCGGATACTCCTTCTTCTTTGGCTCGCATGACTAGCTCTTTCAAACTCGGAGCTCCGCCGCTGCTAGAGCTCGGGCCTTTAGGTGTGGCGAAGGATTGCGGCGCTGGTGCGGGTGGCGCTGCTGGTGCTGGTGCTGGTGCGGGCGGCGGTGCGGGCGGCATTCCTGCTGCTCTGGGGGGCATTCCGGGAGCTGGAGGGCGGGGCATTCCTGGCGGTGGGGGAGCTCCGGGTACGGGCGGGCGAGGAGCGGGCGGATGCTGTTGTGTCATATGCGCTACCTTAAGTTGGTGAGAAGGCTGACTCGAACAGATGATTTGTGGGAGTTGAACAATGCCGATCGCCATTGTGCGCGTCTTGCACAAAAGCTTAACTGTTGTACTCAGTCTATCCTAAGAAGGGGTCATAATGCTGCACTACTAAGGAAATATTCTGCCAATTGGAGGATGCGATCGATCTGGCCCTACGAGCAAATAGGGATTTTCTACTTTGTGGGAGAATTTTTGTTAAGGAAAAGAGTTTTCCGCCGCCACGCAGTATAAATTGATACTTTGCCAAACTATTAAGGAGTTAAACGGATGAATTCTGTCGATCGGGCTTTTACTCCCGCTTTGGAGTTGGCGGAGTCGATCCGCGCCCTCGAAGTGTCGCCTTTAGAAATTGTCAATCTCTACTTGGAACGGATCGATCGATTAAACCCTGAACTGGGCAGTTATTTTACTGTAACGGCCGAGCGGGCGATCGCCCTAGCTAAATCTCAAACCGAGCAACTAGCTGGGTTAAACAAGCCACAGGAATTGCCACCTTTTTTCGGAGTGCCGATCGCCATTAAAGACTTGACACCAGTTACCGGCGTTCCCTGTACTTACGGCACTCAGGCTTTGCTGGGTAACATCTCTGCCTACGACGAGTCAGTAGTATGGCGGATCAAAGCAGCCGGATTTAACATTCTGGGGAAAACAGCAACCTCTCAAATTGGCTCATTACCCTACACCGAACCAGAAGGTTTCCCACCGGCGCGCAATCCCTGGAATTTAGACTATACGCCCGGAGGTTCCAGCGGCGGCTCAGCGGCCGCTGTAGCAGCGGGTTTGTGTGCGATCGCCCAAGGTTCAGACGGCGGCGGTTCGATTCGAGGCCCAGCTTCCTGCTGCGGTTTAGTGGGCATTAAACCGTCGCGGGGGCGAGTTTCCTGGGCACCTGTCGGAGATTACCTCAGCGGCATTTCGGCCAACGGCCCACTGGCGCGCACTGTAGCTGACGCCGCCGCACTTTTGGACGTGATGTCAGGCTACACAACAGGCGATCCGTACTGGCTACCAGATTCAAATCCGACTTTTCTAGAGGCTTCCCGTCAACAGCAGGGCAAACTGCGAATTGCGTTTTCTACGACTATTTCCCCTGTGGGCGAGGCCGCGCCTATCTGTCAGCAAGCGGTACTCGAAACAGTAAAATTATTGACAGATTTGGGTCACGATGTCGAACCTGGATGCCCGGATTTTACGGGCTTAATCGAACCGTTTATCGCAATTTGGCAGTCGGGGGCCGCGGCAAGCGGCATTCCAGGCCCTGCTTTGGAACCGATGAATCGCTGGCTGTTAGAAAGAACTATTTCCGCTGGGGAATATTTGCGGGCGGTGAATCAAATGCAGGTGATTTCACGGCGGATTGTGGGATTCTTTGAAAAATTTGATGTGTTAGTTTTGCCCACTTATATGCACTCGCCAATCCGGGTTGGGGAGTGGGCGGATTTGAGTTTTGAAGAAACTTTGCAGCACATTATTAATTGGGTAGCTCCTTGTCCGCCGTTTAATGCTAGCGGTTTGCCTGCGATCGCACTTCCTGCTATTTTAGATAACAACGGTTTGCCCGTCGGGATTCAAATTATCGGGCGGCCGGCGGCGGAAGCAACTTTAATTGCTTTAGCGGCGCAGATGGAAGCGGCGAAACCTTTCCCGGTTTTAGATTTTAAATAGGGAAGAGCAAGGGATAAAAGCACGTCTCTCTTTTTTAGGAGTATGCCACATCAGGATCTGTGTGCGGGGAACTAGAAATCTGGTTTTTCGCATAAATTTCTATTGACTGTTTGACATTTGAACAATCTGTTTGACATTTGAACAATATTGATGCAACGGCAAACGATAGGATTGAGAAAGGGGACAAATTTCAGGTTTAATTTGGGTAAAAAAATATAAAAAACTTCTTAAGGTACTTGACATTTTTTGGAAAGAGGCTACAATTCTTTCAAAATTATTCCCGATGGCGGGTGTATCTAAAAAAATAGCTTATGTTTAACACAGCAGGACGGTTTCCAGAAAATCCGATTCCGGGAAATGTTGCGGGTGTTTCAGCGGAAATACTAGACTTATTGAGTAAATTCGATCGCTTAAATCGGATCGGCCCAAGCGCCGTCGGCGATACCAATGGTTTATTTAATACCAGCTACGATTTGACTGAAAAACTAGATTGGGTGGCCCCTGCTGCTGGTAGTGCGATCCTCTACGAGGGCTTCGCTAACGACCTTTTTGAGCAATTAACCGACTTCGAGATCCCATCGTCAGGAGGCGACAATCTTAAATTTGATAGTAGTCTCAAATCCCCGACCGCTACCTCCACTCAAGGTGAGATAGACGAACTGACAGGGATGGCTTTACCTGTTGGTGAACTCTCCCTATCCCAAACTTCTTCCCTATTTCCTGATGAAAACTGGGCTTTCAATTTTAAAGATTACACCATCGATCACCAAGGTTTAAACACCCTCAACCTTAAAGTTGGTTACGGGTTAAAACCGGGAATTACCCCGAACGAATATCCCGATTTTGTACCCATTTACCAAAGTATTGATAATTTCCTAGTTAACTACCCGAACGAAACTGATTTTTGGGAAATTGTTAACAAAAATTTGACGGAAAAGGTGCTTAATGAAAATCCGGTACTGACCGATGTTACGATTCAACTGGAAGTTTTGCCAACGGAGAGATTGCCCTACGATCGCGCCAGTACAGTTTTCCGCAGTCAATCGGGCAAAATCACAGAAGATTGGAATTTTTCAGTCAAAGACTACGCAATCAATCACCAAGGATTGAACAAGGTCAATCTCGATATAGATTACCAGTACAAGCCGGAAATCGCTCCCAATGAATATCCCGATTTTGTGCCAATCTACAAGAGCATTGATAACTTTTTAACCACATATCCGAACGAAACAGATTTTTGGGAAGTTGTCAATAAAAACTTGACTCAAAATATCCTCAACGAAAATCCTGCCTTGGCGGCAATTAAGATAGATTTCAACGTTCTGCCAAGCCAAACCTTGCCCTACAACCGCACCAGCAAAGTTACTCGCACTCAACCCAGCAATCCTCAAGGAACTTTCCTAGTTGGCAATAGCCGGGGAAATAATGTACTTCGGTTTGACGGCAATACCGGCAATTTTCTAGGGGAATTTGTTTCACCGGGAAGCGGCGGTTTGTCCAATCCAGATACGATCGTTTTTGGACCCGATGGTAATGGCGATGATAAGTCGGACATTTACGTTAGTAGCGGCGAAAAGCCCGGAAATTCGGGAGAACCGACAGCATCTGCGGTATTGCGGTATGACGGAATTACTGGCGCATTTATTGACAAGTTTGTCGGGGATAATCCGAACACGGCGGCCGATGAAACTGGGGGATTGTTTCGCCCTTACGGTTTAGCTTTTGGCCCTGACGGTAATTTTTATGTCAGCAGTTTTTTGAGTGACCAAATTCTCCGATATAACGGCAAAACAGGACAGTTTATTGATGTATTTGCTTCGGGAAATCAGCAAGCGGGAGGATTGAATGGCCCGAACGGTTTACTGTTTGCTCCTGACGGCAATTTGTACGTGACAACGCAGGGGAGTGTGGCGACCAACGGTCAACCAGAT
The DNA here is from genome assembly GCF_036702415.1 of Microcoleus sp. D3_18a_C4. Classification (NCBI taxonomy): domain Bacteria; kingdom Bacillati; phylum Cyanobacteriota; class Cyanophyceae; order Oscillatoriales; family Microcoleaceae; genus Microcoleus; species Microcoleus sp. D3_18a_C4. Next base: position 5,973 of record NZ_JAUBTI010000102.1, read on the forward strand.
TATAGCGCCGGTTTCCCCAGTCAGGTGCTGCGTTACAACCCGCAAACCCGGCAGTCAAGTATCTTTGCTTCGCCCGATCCTTCGCCTCGGAGTCAGGGATTTGCAAGTCTTTTGGGAATGGCAATCGGGCCCGGTGACGGCGACCTTTATGTCAGCGATTTTGCTAACGATATCAGGCGCTACAATTTAAGAAGTGGGGAATTGGTCAAGGTTTTATCTACCAATTATACTGACACTTCCCCCAGTAGCAATTATGTAGGTAGTTTGGCTTTTTCGCCGATCGGCAATTTGTTTGCAGTTGGCTTTGACAACCGCGCCAATGCTAACGGTGCCGGCGCTGTTTTGCGGTATAATGGCAAGACTGACGAGCCGCTGCCACTATCGGGAAATTCTGGATCGAGTAACAGTTCTATTTTTGTCCCTCCCGACAGCAAGCTACAGCGTCCAATAGGAATTGCTTTCTTTCCGTCCGACGCTCAACTGACGCAGAAATGGAATTTTACATTGGCCAATTACCCCATTAATCATCAAGGGTTAAACAACCTGAATATTGATGTAAATTATAAGTACAAAGACGGGATTCAAAATTATCAGTATCCTGATTTTGTGCCGATTTACAAGAGCATTGACAATCTTTTAGTTAACTACCCGAACGAAACAGATTTTTGGGAAATTGTCAACAAAAATCTGACCGAAAAAGTGCTTGCTGACAATCCGGCACTTTCGTCGGTGACGGTTAATTTGGATGTTTTACCGACGAACCGATTGCCTTACGATCGCAGCAGTACCGTTACTCGCACTCAAGATGGTAAATTAGGCGAAGCATGGGATTTCAAGATTCCTAATTACTCGATCGATCACCAGGGTTTGAATAACCTCAATATTGATGTCAAATATCAGTACAAACCAGGAATTACCCAGGATGAGTATCCCGACTTTGTGCCGATTTACCAAAGCATCGACAGTTTCTTGACTAATTATCCCAATGAAACGGATTTCTGGGAAATTCTTAATAAGAGTTTGACGCAAAAGCTGCTAGCCGAAAATCCGGCTTTGGATGCGTTGCAAATTAATCTGGAGGTTTTGCCGACTAACAGATTGCCTTACGAGCGAGCTAGCATTGTGTCGATCGCTTAGCCTATCATTTAAAATTAGATGGAAAAATCTTGACAAGAAATACATACTTAGCTACCGTAAGGGTACGGTTAAGTACGTTGCGTAGAAACCATGTTTTTTCGCGTCCAAGACTAACCCATTTAAATTGTCTGTTGTGGTGAAAAACCCGGTTTTTTTAAGAAACCGGGTTTCTGAATTAGGAGCGAGTTTGCCAAAGTCCATCTTGGGATATATGTCTGTGTCCCCCTGCATTTGATACCTAAATAGTTGTGGACGCAAATAGGATAAAAAACCAGGTTTCGGCGTTAAAGTCGGGAGCATCTCAGTTTTGCAAAAAGCATTTTTTTTATTATAGTGCGAGCGTCCCCGCTCGCGTATTCTACAAATCGCGAGCGGGGAAGCTCGCACTATAAATGCAAAACTGAGATGCTCCCTTAAAGTCGATCGCTCACAACCTGTTATGTTGATTCTTAACCGGGTTTTTGTGCCTTCAGCAAAAAATATAGTTTTTTTTATCGGAGTTCGTGATTCACCCAATTTCTAGTCATCAAACCCATATTTTCCCAATAAACCGACTTACTCGCGCCCAGTCTTACTTATTAAAAATTACCCGGTCGATTATTGATAATACCTCTTTAGATTGATAGACATTTTGATTATTTCCTTTTAAATATGGTAGCAGTTCGCTGCCAATATTTAGGGTGAAATTCATGTTAACTTCCGGGCCGATTACCGCTCCCGTTCCCGTTTTTCTAGTTCTTTTAGCAATCATGCTACTCGCGCCGCTGTTATTTGAGCGCTTGCGACTACCGGGAATAGTCGGTTTAATTATTGCTGGCGTAATCGTCGGGCCCAACGGTCTCAATTTGCTGCAACGGGACGCTACTATTGTTTTGTTAGGTACTGTAGGATTGCTGTTTTTGATGTTCCTAGCGGGACTGGAAACTAGCCTCGATGACCTCAAACTCAATGCAGACAAAGCTGTCATATTTGGGCTGGCTACTTTTTCGCTACCGATGATATTGGGGACAGCAGCCATGCTGCTGTTGGGATATAGCTGGCTGGCTGCAATTTTAGTCGCTTCTTGTTTCGCTACGCACACGCTTTTAGCACTGCCAATTCTCACAAAATTGGGATTGATGCGAACTCAGACTATTACTACGACTTTGGGCGGGACTTTAATTACGAATGTGTTGGGGCTGTTGGTGCTGGCAATTGTTGTCAAAGCTTTCAAAGGAAATCTCACTCTAGAATTTTGGCTGTTTCTAATTCCATCTCTTGCTATCTACACTTTTGGTACTTTGTGGGGAGTTCCCAAAATCGGTCGCTGGTTCTTTAAGAAATTCGGTCACGACGAAAATGCCGAATTTATATTTGTATTGGCAACCCTATTTCTAGTTTCTTACGCAGCAGAACTAATTGAAATTGAGGCAATTATTGGTGCGTTTTTATCGGGAATTGCCATTACTCAAATTATTCCCAAAATGAGTCCCCTGATGAATCGGATTGAGTTTATTGGCAATACGCTGTTTGTGCCGTTTTTTCTGATTTCGGTGGGGATGTTAATTGACCCGCTAATTTTGGTGAAGCAGCCGCAGTCTTTGTTGGTGGCGGCGGTGATGATTTTAGCAGAGGTGGTAAGCAAGTTTTTGGCAGCTTGGCTACCGGGGAAATTATTTGGTTTTGAGTTTCCGAACATTATGGTAATGTTCGGTCTTTCTGTTGCTCAAGCTGCTTCTACTTTGGCGGCGATTACGGTTGCTTTTGAGATTAAATTGGTCGATCGCGTAACGGTGAACGGCATCATTGCCATGATTTTAGTAACTTGTGTCGCTTCTCCTTGGATTGTATCTCGGTGGGGCCAAGAAATGCAGCAGCCGGGGTCGAGTTTGCCGGCTGCTACTTCGGGAAAGCATTCCTGGGGAGACCGAGTTTTAGTGCCTGTTGCTAATCCGAATACGGAAGATAATTTGCTGCGTTTGGCTTTGATTTTAGCAAAATCATCTCACGGAACTTTGCTGCCGCTGCATATTTTGTCCGATCGCGGGGAAGCAATTTCGCCCGCAGATAAAATGCAGCAAACTCAACTTTTGACGGCTGCGGAAACTGTGGCCCATGCTGCTGCTTGTGCGGTTGAACCGATCGCGAGGATAGATGATGCGATCGATCGCGGAATCCTGCGGAGTGCAACCGAACGCGAGGCTAGTTTAATAGTTTGCGGTTGGAAGGGATTTTCCACAACTCGCGACAATTTTTTTGGCAGCATCATTGATACTGTGATCAGGCGATCGCCCGTACCCGTACTGATTGCTCGATTTCCCGATCCTCTCCAGAATACAGCCAGAGTTATTTTGGCGGTAACTGACAGCGAGTTGACTCGGTTTGGATTTCAGGAAACCGTGGGTATTGCTAAGAGTTTAGCCGAGGAACTTAAGGCGAGTTTGCAAGTGTTGTTGGTGGCGACAAAACGGGAACAAAGCAATCAAAATGCGGCGGAGATGGAAATTCTCTCTGAGATACCAGTAAATCGGGTGCGGGGAAATTTTATCAAGCTAGTTTCGCAGAATTTGTTAGAACACGATTTGCTGATTTTAACAACTATTTCTCACCAGAATTTGTGGGAAAAACCTGGAACTCTCAAAGAACCCGAAGCGATCGCCCGGGTTCACGCAGATATTTCGATGCTTGTTGTTTATTTTCCTGTATCTTGAGGAAGATTTTAACCGCAGATGATGTTATGAATCTGCATTGATCTGCTGTTAAGATTTAATCCTAATCCATCCGATGCAACCGTCCATGAGATAACTAACTCCCGAAGTTTGTACTTTTCGGGCTGCAGGTTAATATCAAATCCGTGGGTACCGACACTATTTATTTCTCTCTTCTCTTCCTGGGCGCCCTCTGCGCCCTCTGCGGTTTAATCATTCAAAAACAACCCGCCTAAAGCCCGGACGATCGTACCCACTTTGGCAAATTAATTTCGATCGCACCCCGATGGAGGCAATTTCTCGGCATCTAGGACAATTTCTCGGTATCTGGGAGAATTTTGAGAATATGGTGATATATCTCCTCTAGTTCAATAAGGTAAAAATGAGTATCAGACCAAATTTCAGATGGTTTTCTTCGGTGGCGAGTGTTTTGGGTTCGATTTCGATTAATCCTTTCAGCGGCACGACATCCCCTGTAAAAGCGGCAGAAACGGTTGTTATCCGCAAAGGTATTTTAGAATCGTCAATATCGGTTGCGGATTTGCGCGAACTCGCAGAAACAGGAAAAGTCCCCGCCAAACTGCAAGCTTATGCCAACCTCCTGTCTGAGGAACAGCGGAGTAAAATTTTTCGGGCGCTGCAAGCGAAAATTCCCCTAAATGTAGTCGGGCTGAGCAACTTGCTAAATACGGGCATCGGCACTGGCATCCTGACGGATTTGACTACTGTCATACCCAGGGGCGACGGTGGGGGTGTGGAAGCGCTGCGAGCCGCTCTGGTGCAGGGAGCAAAGGCGCCGGAAGGCTTATCGATATTGAGTTTCATTGAATCTTATCCGAGTTCGCGGGTGGTGGTGGATCTCGATCGAGCTTTCGCTGTTTTGGGAAATATGAACGTAAGTTTTTGGCAAACTCAGCGCTTTATGGCGGCGATCGCACCTCAGTTAGCAGCGGTTAAACCCGCGTTTAAGCTGCCTTTCGATCCCACCCAACCCGGCCCTAATGTCGTGCAGGTACGGGCGCTAGATTTGAACGATAGCGCCCGCAATCGACCTATTCCGGTTGATGTGTACTGGTCAAGAGCTGCGACAGCCGACAAACCGACGATCGTCTTTTCTCACGGGTTGGGTTCCGTCCGCACGGATTTGCGCTACTTAGCCGAGCATTTGGCGTCTCACGGCTATGTGGTAGCAGCTTTAGAACATCCGGGCAGCAACGAGACGAATACCAATGCTGCGATGGCGGGGAAGTGTCCCTTGCTAGCTCCTCAAGAGTTTTTAGACCGTCCCAAAGACATCAGTTTTGTACTCGACGAACTGACAAAATTGAACCAAACTGATGATAATTTGCAGGGTAAAATCGCGATCGACCGATCGATAATAATTGGCTATTCCTTTGGCGGCGCTACAGCCTTGTCCGTGGCCGGCGCCGAACTGCAATTGAGCGGACTCAAACAAAGGTGTCAGGGGGATTTGATTGGGTTCAGCTTGGGCGAAGGCATTCAGTGCGCGGCGGCCGGATTGCCCGAAGAACGGTATCAATTGCGGGATGGGAGGATTAAAAGGGCGATCGCCATGAATCCGATCGCATCATTACTATTTGGAGAAACGGGCTTAAGTAAAATTAAGATTCCCACATTAATAGTAGCATCTTCGGCAGACAAAACCACTCCCGCCTTAGCCGAACAAATTGCCGGCTTTCCAAAAATTCCCTCTCCTAAATGGCTAGTTGGTTTTGTAGGAGGAACGCACTTAAGCGTCAAAGATCCGAGTACAACTTTAAACCAAGTTCGCAGGCCGAGCACAGTAATTACCGGCGATGAACTTGTCGGCGACCAAGCTGTTAGCATACGCAATTATATTAAAGCTGTAAGTTTGGCTACCGCCGCTCAACTGACTGCTGAAGCTGACAAATATGCAGTCTTTCTAACACCAGAATACGCGCGATTTGCTTCTACATCAGAAATCCCGGTGCGGCTAGTAACAGAAATTTCCCCGGAAATTAATACAGTCGTGCAAACTTTTATTCAAAGGAATAAGTAGTGATTAGTGATTAGTGATTAGTCATATCATGTCCGGTCAATTAACCATGATTCCTGTAGGGGCGGGTTCGCCAAGATATTGAATAGAAACGGGAAAATCTGTAAACCCGACCCGACCTTTAATCGCCGTAAATCGATGGGACATAATATCATTAGTCATTAATCATTAGTCATTAGTCATCAGCTAATAACTAATGATAAAAACTTGTAGTAATATCAAATAAGGTGACATCGAAATTATACTTGAGTGCGATCGTCCCGATCGCTCCTGAGAGCGCGGAGCCACACGGGAAGCTCCTACTACACTGGGAAAATTATGATTCCCATGTCAGCGGAAACGAGATTACGACTAGCAGCCTTTCCTTTTGTATGCGCGGTAGCTTAGCCCCCAGGGGATATTTTTCTTCTTAAGCTGTTTCTGATATTTTTTGTCCGTGCAAGGGCAAAATATAACCAAGCGCTTTCACAAACTCTACTCCCCAACTGCGATGCCTAAAAAAAATCTTATCCCACTATTGATTCTGTTGGCAGCCCTGTTTACCCTTTACGGTGACACTTTAACTTTTCTCCCCAAACCTGTAAGAGATAGTAGCGTGGCCAGTCGAAAGTTCTTCGTCGGGTTGTGGCCGGATTGGTTGAGGCCGAGAGATTTCAACGAGAAAAGGGAACAGGATATTGAGAAACTGCAAAAAAGTCCTAGCCCGAGTCGATAGTTTTGAGCTACCAACGAGAAACCCTGTTTCTTTAACAATACCTAGCCATTTCCTTGTAGGTTGGGTTAAGCGAAGCGAAACCAAACATGACGATTTTAGATTTTGGATTTTAGATTTTAGATTTTTTATCCCATCTCTAATCTGTAATCGATTAAACTTGAGATTTGAGATTTTCCCAGCGGTAAGGTGTGCAATGCACACCCTACAGATAGAGGTTATGCCTCCAGGACTGTTTTAGATTGGTCTTCCCCTCTAAAATCTAAAATCTAAAATCTAAAATTGATTAGGCTTGCTTTTTCAACCAGCTAAACATAGCTCGCAAATCTTTACCAACTTCTTCAATAGGATGTTCTGCTTCCTGACGGCGCATGGAGGTAAAACCTGGCTTGCCGGCTTGGTTTTCCAGAACGAATTCGCGGGCAAATTGACCGGATTGAATTTCGCTGAGAATTTTTCGCATTTCGGCGCGGGTTTGATCCGTGACGATGCGGGGGCCGCGAGTTAAATCGCCGTATTCTGCGGTATTGGAGATGCTGTCGCGCATTTTGGCGAGGCCTCCTTCTACTACTAAGTCAACGATAAGTTTAACTTCGTGCAAACATTCAAAATAAGCTAATTCCGGTTGGTATCCGGCGTTAACTAAAGTTTCAAATCCAGCTTTAATTAAGGCGCTCAAACCGCCGCACAAAACTACTTGTTCGCCAAAAAGATCGGTTTCTGTTTCTTCGCGGAAAGTGGTTTCCAGGATGCCTGCTCTGGTGCCGCCGATACCTTTAGCATAGGCCATTGCCCGATCGCGCGCTTGACCGGAAGCATCTTGATATACTGCAAACAAACTCGGAACACCTTCCCCTTGTTCGTAAGTCCGCCGCACCAAGTGTCCGGGGCCTTTGGGGGCAACCATTACTACGTCTACATTGGCAGGGGGAACAACTTGGCCGAAGTGAATGTTAAAACCGTGAGCAAATGCTAAAACATTTCCTTCAGAAAGGTTGGGTTCGATTTGTTCTTTGTAAATAGTTTTTTGAACTTCATCGGGCAATAAAATCATGATGAAGTCAGCGGCGGCGGCTGCTTTGTCTACGGGGTGCACTGTTAAACCCGCGTCGGTTGCTTTGGCGGCAGATTTGCTACCGGGATACAAACCGACAACGACATTCATGCCACTGTCTTTGAGGTTAAGGGCGTGGGCGTGTCCTTGGGAACCGTAGCCGATGATAGCAATCGTTTTGTTGGCTAAGAGGTCTAGGTTCGCGTCGGTGTCGTAATACATACGGGCCATAGTGCTTGTCTCCTGAGATGCAAATTGGGTGATTGACTGCAAAACTCTCATTTTATCAAAGTAGGGTACTTTTTTTGCAGAACTTTTTCAGATTAAGATTTTGGCGGGGAAAATAAAGGGATCTCGCGATGAATTTAGCAGGGTTTCTCGCAGAGTCTGCGATCGTCAAATATAATTGTCAATAGCGTGCTGTGCTTTTGGCAAAACCTCACATCTAGCACCATTCTCAAGAACAGGCTTTTCGGCCTGTTCCACAAAGAGTGAATTTTGTTTGTTGTGGAACAGGCCGGAAAGCCTGTTCATAAAAAGCTTATTGAGAATGGTGCAACATCTCAGAAAAACGCAACTAACTAACTTTTTTAAGATGAAAATAAAAGCAATACATCATGTGGCGATTATTTGCTCGGATTACGAAGCATCGAAGAAATTTTATGTAGAAGTATTGGGATGTTCCATTATCAAAGAAACTTTCCGAACCGAGAGGAATTCTTACAAACTAGATTTGCGAGTCGGAAACGGCGACACCATCGAGCTTTTCTCATTTCCCCATCCTCCTGAAAGAGTTAACAATCCTGAAGCTTGCGGTTTGAGACATTTAGCTTTTGCAGTTGAGGACATAGAAGCATCAGTTGCTTACTTAAAATTTCAACAAGTAGAAGTAGAAAACATTCGCCTTGACGAGATTACAGAAAAACGGTTTACATTTTTTCGAGATCCCGACAACTTACCGTTAGAAATCTATGAAATTTAAGGAGTATCCCGATTTTGTAAAGTCGCTCTTAAGTCAATAGGTGGGGTGTGCATTGCCCTAAAAACTGCATCATTCATTCCCAATCTAAAATCTAAAATCTAAAATCTAAAATTGTATAATGGACTCTATCATCAGAAACATAATCACGATCGGATTGCCTACTTTAATGCTATTAATAGCGAGAGTAGCGACAGGTAAAACAGGTGACGCAGCCACTTGGTCGGCTTTGAGGAAAGTAGGCGGTTCCTTTGGTATGCTAATCGGTTTAGGTGTGTTGGTATTTGTAGGATTTGTTGCCAATTATTTTAGTTATTTTGTGGTAGATAGCTTGCTGGTGAGATATTATCAAAAGCGGCGAGTGTTGGAACAGCCAGAACAACTGGTAACAGAAATTGATAAATTGCCGATTACCAACGACCTCAAAATTAAGCTGAAATGGACGGTACTGCACAGCAATAACCAAATTATTAGCTTGAAGCACGTAATTTTAAAATGGTTTATTATCGCCGCCAGTGTAAATGCTGTATTGTCAATAACAGGTTACTTGGGAGAATTCAACCTGTTTTTTGAGTTGACTTCTCATTTTAAACTACAATATCTGCTGGTTGGTTTCTCTACTTTTATATTCTTCGCTCTCGTGCGCTCAAAAAAAATATGGTTGCTGGTGAGCGCATTTTGCCTTATCATTAATTTGGCGGAAATTGTTCCTTGGTATTTTCCAGCGCCAGCAGTTGCAGGAGCAAATCCCGGACACAACTTGCGGATTTTGCATTCAAATGTTTTAAGGGCTAATCGGCGATATTCTGAGGTGATATCGCTGGTTCAAGCAGAACAACCTGATATCGCGGTTTTTGTAGAAGTCAACTCAACTTGGGCAAGAGAATTATCGGTTTTAAGCGAGATTTTTCCTTACTCTTCTACCCAGCAAGAATCTGAGAGATTTGGGAGTGCAATATACAGCAAGCTGCCTTTAGAAAATTCTTCGGTTAAAGCCTTTTCAAATCAAAGAAAGAGCTTGTCGGCGGATGTTAAATTTCAAGGTAAAATCATTTCTCTGATTCTTGCTCATCCGACTGTGCCAGTCAAACAGGAGAGTTTTATCGATCGCAATAAACAGCTAGCAGGCATCGGCGAGTATGCAGCCCAAGTCAAAAATCCGCTGATTGTGGTTGGGGATTTGAATACCACAATGTGGTCGCCATTCTACAAAAATATGGTAAAAACCGGAAACCTGCGAAATGCGCGATCGGGCTTTGGCATTTTACCGACTTGGCCGACTTTTATGCCGCTGGCTTATATTCCGATCGATCACTTTCTAGTCAGCAAAGAAATTGGTGTTTTGAAGATTCGTACTGGCCGCAATGTCGGTTCGGATCATTTGCCGTTAATTACAGATTTGGTCATTTGAAGGAAGTTAAAGCAGTGACTGATTAGAAATTGGATCTTTCATTATTTTTAGGAACGGGCAAGATGCCCGTTCCACAATAAAACTGAATTTTTGTGGAACAGGCATCTTGCCTGTTCTTCCCACAATAAAACTGAATTTTTGTGGAACAGG
>NZ_JAUBTI010000102.1:16240-23340 GCF_036702415.1 Microcoleus sp. D3_18a_C4
TGGAACAGGCATCTTGCCTGTTCTTCCCACAATAAAACTGAATTTTTGTGGAACAGGCATCTTGCCTGTTCTTCCCAAAATAAAACTGAATTTTTGTGGAACAGGCATCTTGCCTGTTCTTCCCAAAATAAAACTGAATTTTTGTAGAACAGGCATCTTGCCTGTTCTTGAGGATTTGACAGGGCCATGAAACTAATCTAAAATCTCAAATCATATAACTTTTATTCTATCCAATTGTGCTTCTAAGTTCTCGATTAAATTATTTACTAACTGTAACTGGTACTGTTGAACATTCACATTTAATGGCTCTTTGCTGTCTTGAAAACAGATAACTTTTCCGGCGATTTCCTTGTAGTGTTGCAGCATAGAAAAAGTATCGGTGCTGAAGCGAGCGAGATAGTTTTTAGCAGCCTCACTGCAAATTTCCTTTACTTGATTGAGATAAGCTTCTGACGATTCAGGCGGCTTTTCATACCCAGTTCTTTTATTCAAAATATAGCTAGCACCGCCGACTACTGCGGCTCCCACAGGCCCGCCCAATAGCCAACCTAAGCCAGTGGCGATCGCCACTGGAGTCACTTCGCCCTCGTTCGACTTTTGAGCTGGAGGTGGTGGCGGTTCCGGTAAACTGACTTGCGGGGATGGAGGAAAGGAAATCAAAAGGGCGATCGGCGGTTCTTTCTCAAAGAATTCGCAAGCTTTATTTACCCATTCTGCGATGGTTTGCTGCTGATGTAACGCCTCTCGCTGAAATTTTAGCTTCCACGCATCAAAACTTCCTTCCTGAAGCGACAGCGCCATTTCCGATTGATACCGCTGCAAAAGTGTGGGCTGGTAAAGCCAAATCTCGAAGTCGGAAACGCTGGCTTGAAAGCCTTTTGATATCAGTTTTTCGGCTTTTTGTTTAATTTCAATTTTGTCTTTGTGCTTTTGTTGAGCTGTGGCTATTTCTGCGGTGACAGTTTCAGCTTTGGCTCGGAGAGAGTGGCAAATTTTAGTAGCTATAGCTTCAATTCTGGGCAATTTAACTGCTAGTTGTTCCTGTTGAGCTGCCACAATACTTTGCAAAGCCGATTCAAAGCTGGCAATTCCTGTAGTTTGGGCGGCCGCCACATCTCCTTTCAGCCTCGCCCTCAAAGCCGGCAAAGCATCGACGCGGTAGATATTGCTGATATTGTTCGGCAAATTGGAGCGAAAACTTTCGGCAACAAACAACAACCGATTGTAAACTTGTTTTTGGTCGTCTGGTTCGAGTAGATTGAGAAAATTGGCAACAAAGACGACAGTGTTGATGTTGCGATCGCTCAACCAATCTCTCAAGTTCTCCCGTTCGCCTAAAGTCATCAATTTGCGAGCATCTAAAACCTGCACAACTAAATCAGCCGTTAGCAATTTATCCCGAACCAAATTATCCTGTTCTTCGCGATCGTTGGTTCCCGGCAAATCCAGCAATTCCACACCGGTTTGCAGGAATGGATGGGGACAGTAAACATTCACGGCCGCCACATCATCCCGCATTTGTCTCGCGTCGTCAAGGATGGCGTAGCGTTTCAAAACATCAGTCCCCCGTTCGCTAATTTCCCTGCCGTCTTTCAGGGTAATTTTTGCGTGCAATTCCTCGCCGTAGTTGACATAAATGGCAGCGCCTGTAGTGGGCACAAGGTCGATCGGCAAAGCACGATTTCCAAGCATTGCATTGAGCAAAGTGGACTTGCCGTAATTAAACGGGCCAAAGACAGCAACTTGAAAAGTTGGTTTGGCGAGATAGTCGCAGATTGAGGTAGTATCTCGATACAGTTGGGAGTTTTTGTCAAGTTCGAGAATACCGAGGGCTGATTTGAGATAGTCGGTCAGGTATTGATAAATTTCGGGTTGTTGCATATTGTTGTTTTATTTCATTTAGCGGATGCTAGGAAAGCTTGATATAGCGATTCAATACTCTGCGACTCGGCAGAAACATCAGCCTCCAATTTTTTCAACCGCTGCGATTCAGCCTGAAAATTAATCTCGTGAGATTCCTTTTGTTCCAGCAAATTATCTAACTCAGATTTCCGAGAAGTAATATCAGCATTCATGCGATCGCCCACTTCTCGCCCGTAAACATCAAAACACTCTTTCACAGCATCGTGAATCGGCTGCCACTGCTCTTGAGCCACCTGCGGCAGATATTTCACTAGCTCTTTTTTCGCCGCTTTCACCAACTGTTTATGAGCTCCGTCTGCTTGCAAAACCCCAACACCCATGCCCAACAAAGCCAAGTACAGCGGCCCCAAAACAATCCCCGTCAAACTAGCAAGAATCGTACTGACGCTCAACACAGTGATTAAGTTGAGCAGGATATTTTTCCAATCAAAACCCGCTCCTGCCATTGCTACACCTGCCAGATTTCCAGTCGTTAGCGAGAACAATCCCATCGCCCATTTTGCCCAACTGGGCGAGTTATCTTCGTTCGAGTTGCTGACTGCTGCTGGTATTTTTTGTCCCGTCAGTTTTTCGGTAATTTTTTCAGTCACTTTCGTGTAAGATGCTCCGTAATTTGCGGCACTTTTCGATAGCTGCGAAAATGCTGAATTCATTTCTTGTTCGGCCGTGAGAGTCCAAGCTGCTAGTTTGTCATTGATGTACTGCTCGAATGCTCGTTTGAGCGATGCTTCAAAAGCTTCTCGCTTGCCTTGGCTGAAGAAATCCAGAAATCTCAGTTCCGGTTGATACCGTAAGAAATCTGTTTCAAAGGTATTTTCTAAGTTGAGAACGTAGGCGCGAAAAGAATCTGCGATCGCCCGCGATTTACTATCTCTAACTTCCATAATTTCTTGTTGAAATTCATCGCGAATCTGAGTCAGCTTTTTAAACTCCGGCTCAACTGAATTAATCTTTTCTTTCAACTCATTGACATCGCGATCGAGTAATGGTAAGCGGCGCCCAACAGCTTCGCGGACGCGAGCAGAAATTTGACGCGCCAAAGTCCTCGCCGGACGCAATTCCGAAATCGCCCTTTCCTGCGTCAAAAACGTATTCAGTGCCGCCATAAACTCTGGAAAACCAGTTCCTGCCAAATCCGCATCCGGGTTTTTCATCCGCAACCTGAGCGCCTTAATTGAGGTAATTGCAAACACTCGCTCGTCGTAAATGTCGTGGCCTTCTGTTAAACAATATTCAGCCAAATTAGCTTGAAAAACCCGCCGCAGTTTCCCTTCTGCTTCTGCCAATTCTTCAGGATCGTCCGGGTCAATCAAACTTTCCCGCACCTGATCCCAAGCATTTATCAGGAAGAAAATGCTCAAGCCGCGATTTTTGATGTAATTTTCTAGATAGCGTCTTTCGCCCATTGTGCAAGGCTGAGTTGCCCTGAGTACAAACAAAATAGCGTGGCAGTTGTTGATGTAACCGAGAGATAATTCGTTGCGGGATTCTGTATCGTTCAGTCCGGGACTGTCTACTATTTCTATGCCTTTTTCCAGCAAAGGTAAGGGATATTCTACTACGGCGCAATCGATATCTGGAAATGCTGCTTTCTTTTCTTCTTCTAAGCGTTTTGCCTCAGCGGGGTCAATTGTGTAGTTCTGTTTAAAACTTTTAAAATCTAGCTGTTTTGGGCTTTTGCCGTCATTGAAATAAACGGTGACTTTTTTTTCGGAACCGTAGCGCAAAATTGTCAGCAAAGCTGTACAGGGATTTACATCGCTGGGCAGTAAGTTTTCGCCGATTAACGCATTGAGAAAAGTGCTTTTACCGCGTTTCATGTCGCCTAGGACTAGCAGCCGAAAGACTCCTTGGCGCAAGTTTTTACTGGCGACATCAATGTCGGCGTTGTCTGTTTCTAAACCGAGTTTTCCCGATGCTTCTCCTCCTGCTAATTCTGATTGATTGATGGCTGTGGCGATGTTGCTGAGGCGAGTGGCAATTTCTCGGCGGACGGCGGCTACTCGCTCTAAATCGTTGAGAAAGTTGCTAGTTTCTACTTTAAGGTTCATGGGTGTTTCCTGATAGTTTCCTGCGTGAGCTTTTCAACTTTTGTCTTCTTCAATAAACATTTTGTAAGCTATGAAAGCAATGCCTCCCACTATCAGGGCGGCTGCCAGCCAAGATGCTATGCGAACTGCAACGATAACAGCAATGACAATGCCTGTAAATTGAGCGGCTGCTATAATTTTTCGGCGCCACTGTTTGAGTTTGCCGTTAACTTGGCTGTCTGGTTCTTGGTACTTGCTTGTTAGATGTTCGGGCACTGAGCGGTCAATTTCGGCTTCTAGTTCGCGGAGCCGAATTTCTTGTTCTCGCTTCCGCAGTTCTTGTTCTTTGCGCCGGAGTTCGCGGGATTTGTTGTCAGGAGAATTCATAAATTTTAGCCTGTTTTCCGCTGGAAAAAGTGTTATTTATTGTCAATGTTGCGGATCGATAAGTTCTCTACGACTGTAACTCACATTTTCCCGCCTGTCGAGAAATGTTAAGAAATTTTAAAAAGGGCGATTCCCTACGGGATAACTACGCTTCACGACTAATTGAGCCGATCGCCCTACGCCCTAGGCTAGCCGCTGCAAATCATCAATAGCCTTCGGGCCCGATAGTAGTGCGATCGCACTCAGCTTCCGACAAATCCACCAAGCGCGATCGAAATAAGTTGCAGCCCCCTAATTGAGCTTTGCTTAACTTTGCTTTCTCCAAATTAGCTCGGCTCAAATCCGCATATCTCAAATCAGCATTCGTCAAATCTGCATTATACAAATCCGCACCTTGCAAATTGGCTTTCTGCAAATTAGCACCTTGCAAATTGGCGTGACGCAAATTTGCTCTTGATAAGTTGGCTCTTGATAAAGTTGCTTCCGACAAGTTAGCTTGATAAAGTTGAATGTCGCCCAATTCAGCATCTTGCAAATCAGTTTTATAAAGATTGGCTTGAGTCAAATTTCCGTAGGGCAAATAAGCTCGCCTCAGAACGCTACCAGAAAGATTTATTTCTGTCAAATCTGCTTGAAACAAGTTATGTTCACTTAAGTCAACGGCGTTAAAGTTTCGCTGGCCCTCAGCATACTGAGCAAGCAATTCCTCAGCGCTTAGCTTTTGCATTTTCATTCCTCATGACGACAGCTACTGCAGCCAATCCATAACAGTAATTAATGGTTATTGTTCTGTGTATTTATACTTATGTCTCTTATTATGTTAAGCTTGTGTAACAACAGTCGCATTTTTTCTAAGATTTTTTTTATATTTGTAAATTTTTGCCTTGCTCGACCAGTAAGCGGTTAGTAATGTCAAGATCGATCGAGAAACCACAGCGAATCCTCTACTGAAATATGCCAGAACTTCCTCTCTCCATTGCTCAGCACTACCACGAACGGACAAAATACGACCCTGAAACCATTGCTGCTAAAAGTAAACAGCTAGATTGGACAGAGCAACCTGTTCCTTTCAAAGAATATAAAATTGGAGCCTATTTTGACCTCAAGCCTTATCTAAAAGACCCCTCCGAGGATGCCGATGCCGATCCCGATGCCGCTTGGTGGCATCGGTTATCTAGCTTGTTGCTGTGCAGCTACGGGTTGACGGCGAAAGTGCAGACGGTAGACGACAGCTACCTGTATTTGCGATCTGCACCCTCGGCGGGTGGACTCTACCCAGCAGAGGTTTATTTAATCTCCCGTGGCACTGCCCAGTTGCCGGCCGGACTCTACAACTATCAGTGCAGAACTCATTCACTTGTTCATTTTTGGGACAGTCAAGTTTGGCCGACATTGCAAGCAGCTTGTTTCCAGTCGCCAGCGCTAGAAAATACCCAATTGGCGATCGCCATTACCACTATTTTTTTCCGTTCTTCTTGGCGTTACGAAGACCGAGCTTATCGGCGAATTTTTCTAGACACTGGCCATTTATTGAGCAATATCGAGTTAGCTTGCGCCGTCAACGATTACCGACCTCACCTGATTGGAGGATTCGCGGACGAAGCTGTCAATGAATTACTTTACATTGACTCGGAGCAAGAAGGAGCGATTTGTGTAGTTGCTTTAGCCGACTTGCTAGATATTGACCAAAACTTGCCTAAATTTAAAACAGCTTTGCCCGGAAACACCACCACAGATTACCCGAAAATTTCCGACGGTCAACTGTTAAAATACCTCCACAAAGCCACGCATTTAGAATCAGACCCTACCGGATCTGACGGCTGGAAACTTGATGAAAGTGAAGGGGAATTAGAGGATAAATACAACTTTCCCTTTTGTACTAAAGTTTCGACGGTCACTCCTTCGATTCCTTGGGGAGTGAACCTGGAAACTTTAGAAAATACTATGCTCAAAAGGCGTTCGACCCGTGCTTATACAGGTGCTTCTTTGAGCTTGGGCGAACTGCTAGCTATGCTGGATTTTACTTACCAGCCGCAGCACTATATCGACCAAGGATTAGACGGTAATCCAGACTATTTCGATCTAAGTTTGATCGAGACTTTTATTGCTGTTTCGGGAGTGCATGGGTTAGAAGAAGGCTGTTACTATTACGCTCCGAAAGCTCAAGAATTGCGGCAAATTCGGTTTAAAAATTTCCGCAGGGAACTGCATTTTTTGTGTTTGGGGCAAGACTTGGGCAGAGATGCGGGGGCGCTGTTGTTTCACACGGCGGATTTGAACAGGGCTGTAGCAAAATATGGCGATCGAGTTTATCGCTACTTGCACATGGACGCGGGTCATTTGGGCCAGCGGTTGAATTTAGCAGCTATGCAACTGCGTTTGGGTGTCAGCGGTATCGGCGGCTTTTTTGACGATCGTGTCAATGACGTTCTCGGTATTCCTGCGGGTGAGGCTGTGCTTTATATTACAAGTCTCGGAAGACCTCGATCGTGACAATAAGTTGGTTGTTATTTGTCAGTAGTATTGCTTCACTAAGCCCAGGCGCATCTAAATTTTACAGTCAAGTTTGATGAAATTAACATCTTACACCCTTCTCAAGAACAGGCAAGATGCCTGTTCCACAAAGAGTGAAATTCGGTGTTCTACAAAGAGTGAAATTCTTGTGGGGAGTAGGGGTTGGGCGTCCCGCCCGCCCTAAAAATACAACAGAACAGGCAAGATGCCTGTTCCACAAAGAGTGAAATTCGGTGTTCCACAAAG
>NZ_JAUBTI010000103.1:0-23334 GCF_036702415.1 Microcoleus sp. D3_18a_C4
TCTGAGTTTTATCTATTTTTTAACCAATGTAAATACCCCCTTGACAATTTACCCCTCACCTTAACTTGTCACTAATGATTTATACCTGTCGGAACATAATTATGAGAAGGGGGGCGTTAGCTGGGTTGAGTATGGCTGATAACTTGCGTTTTTGGGCACATAAATTGGTGGCAACTGCTGCGCTGGTACGGCAAGTGGGTCTGTAGGTATTTCCTCACCTGTTGGATCGACCACTTCAAAGTTAGTCATCATATCGCAGTCTTCGTGATCCAAGTTATGGCAGTGCATCATGTATTTACCTACATGAGGTCCAAACTGACCAACAATGTCTATGGTTTCGTTAGGTCCGAGGTTGAAGACATCTTTCCAAGACTTGTCCTCATAGAGAGGGAGATCCACTTCTACACCGTTATTAGTACGGCGGACGATCTGAAAGTCGAGTAAATGAATATGAATAGGATGAACTGGTGTGTCGAGAGGGTTGGTTAAACGCCACTTCTGCCAAGTGTTTAATCCTGGAGAGGTTTCAATGTGGTCCTTATCCCACAAGTAGTGGTTGATCGTTCCGGCCTGACCCGACTCATCACAAGGACCTGTGCCATCGAAATAAAAAGTAAATTCCTTGTCTGGGCTATGGTTTGGAGAAGCTATGTCGGGATCCACAGGTCGATAAGGGCGTAGTAGCAAGGGAAGCTCGCTTTCATCCTTGACTTGTTGAGAAACCTCAAAGCAGATGAGCGGCGTATCTACTCCCTCAAATCTCTCCACCAGCGCCATCCTACTGCCGATTTGGCGGCGGCTAAAGTCGATAATAATTTCATAGCGATCTGCCATCACAAATCCTAGGGTTTCGGTTAATACTGCAGAGTTTCTAAGTCCACTATCAGTGCCAATTACAATGATGGATTCATCTACGGATTGGTTTTTGCTTTGGTCATAGGAAACCAGTACAAGGGTATAAATTTGATTGGCTGTTGCATTTAATAACCGGAAGCGGTACTTATGAGTGTCCACCTGCAACCGAGGTTCGTGAACACCATTGATTAAAGTAGGAGGGGTATAACTACGAGGAGGAGGGCATTTGGGTTGCCCAGGAGGGGTTGGGATTTCCTGGCCTTGTATCCAGGTGAAAGGGGGAGTCTGAAAAATTAGCGGTACATCGTATTTACCCTGAGGTAGATTGAGATCGAACTCTGTCTTGTCTTGCACAATCCACATACCTGCCAGCCCCATTCCCACATTACGCATAGTTCTGCCAGCTTGATGGTCGTGATACCAATATGTAGCAGCGCGGTTGTTGGGATATATATAGGTCTTGAACTGATCGGGCAGAATATAGTCTTCAGCAAAGCCATCGTACTGGGGTAAGGAAGGCATGCCGTGATTATGTATTGCTGCTCTAATGTCTTCTTCTTCCATATCCTTTTGAAAGCACCCCTGCCAATCAATCTGGGTTTGGCCTAACTGATTCACGAAATCAACCTTTACTTGCCGATACGCTTTTTTCTTGATTGTAGGACCAGGGAACCTACCATTGTAACCCCAAAACTCATATTCTTTGGGGTCGTTTGCGAATGGTTGGCATCCCTTGCTCATAACAATTTCATAGTAATCAAATTCGTCATCGGATTTGTAAGGCTCAAGAACATCTGGAAAGGTTAGGGGGGTTGTAAAGTCTTGCCAAGGAGTAGTTGTACCAGATGTAGCGCTAGCTGATGTAACGTCAGCTAAAGCTTTATTGGGAAATTGTAGGGGTAGTAGGATCGCTCCACTCGCCGCGCTCAACCCGTATTGAATGAGTTCTCGTCTAGTCAGGCTCATACTCTAATTATCTCCAGATACTTTCTATTTCCAAATAATGATGACTATGACGCTGGCTCTCCCGCACTTAGGGGTGGTATAAGAATAAGTCCTTCGTGCGTGAATCTCAAGCTTGTGTCCCTAGTCGCTAGTCGCTAACTCACGGACTAAAGATAGGATTACTTTCCCTAGGTTTAAAATGGCGGCCTTATGTTGGGACGACCCCTGAGATTGGAAAACTCCTGTTTCGTTGATAGCTTCCTGAAAAAATTGAGCTTAAAGTCGTTTCTGGTAACGCTTACCCAAAAATCAGATTGGCTTACCTCTGCCAAAAACGGGAGAGCTATGAGGCTTTGTCATACAGAATTCATTATCCAAAAAATGGATTCTATTTCTATAACTAGCAATAAAACTTCACAGTTTCTGGATATTCCCCTCAACTAAGCTATCCCTAAGACACAGTTTGTGACTGAAGCATATTTCGGTTTTCAGCACAAGGGTGAAGTTCTAAATATTTTTATTACTTTACAAACTTTTTCCTACTTTTTCTACTTTTCCCAAAGAAAGTACGATGAAGCCTATAATCAAGCCGAACAATAAATTTTTAAATTGCGGTTAAAAAAGTTAAATTTTTTGAGGAAATTTCTTATGAAGGGAGAAGATGAAGCTGGTAGACTAATGAGAATGTTCTTGAACTCCAGAAATAACTGCCAAATAGGTATGCCGATGAGTCTTAGAGTAACGCTAGGTTTAGCGATCGGTGTAATTCTCTGTCTGCAGAGCTGTGCCGAACAACCCAAAGCTGGATTGAAGCAGCAAAAGTTGATTATTACCGGAGCCAGTACGATCGCCCCTTTGGTTTCAGAACTGGGTAAACGGTTTGAAAAACAGCATCCTGGTACTCGCATAGATGTCCATACAGGCGGTTCGGCGCGGGGGTTGACAGATGCACGTCAAGGATTGGCCCACATCGGTATGGTTTCGGAGGCTCTAACTGAAGAAGAGCAAAAAGGGATGCAGGTCTTTCTCATTGGTCGTGATGGAATTAGCATAATTGTTCATGCAGACAACCCCTTAGATAAGATTGTCAGCAAACAGGTTGTTGCTGTTTATACTGGGAAAACCAAGAATTGGAAAGACTTAGGCGGTAAAGATGCTCCTATAACCCTCGTACACAAGGCAGAGGGACGTTCTACACTGACGCTATTTTTGCACTATTTTGGCATTGACAATAAAGCGGTTAAAGCTGATGTTGTCGTTGGGGATGACCAGCAGGGGATTAAAACAGTGGCTGGAAATCCGAACACGATCGGCTATGTTTCTATTGGTTCTACAGAACAAAGCATTCAGCAAGGTGTGAAGGTGAAACTTCTCACTCTCGATGGTGTTAAAGCAACAAGTGCTGCTGTTGCGGATAACAGTTTCCCCTGGCAGCGATCGCTTAACTTAGTGACAAAGGGACAACCTACGGAATTGACCAAGCAATTCATCGATTTTGCTCAGGCTAAGGAAAACTATGACATCTTCCGCAAAGAAAACTTCATTCCCGCAAAACGTTGATCGGTTACTTATCTGGAGCTTGCGGGGTATTGCAGCGATTGTAGGAACAATTGTCCTGTTTATTATCGGATTCTTGGTTCTGGAGTCCCTGCCGGTGTTCCGGAAAGTTGGCGTCCTCCCATTCTTGAGGGACACTTCTTGGAATCCCCTAGAAGGGCTTTATAGTCTCACACCGATGCTTATGAGTACGCTGCTAGTTGTAGCGGGTGCGGTTCTACTAGCTGCTCCTATAGGGATTTTGTCAGCTTTGTTTTGCCACTACTACGCCCCCAAACCGGTTGCCAATCTCTATCGACGATTGCTGGAGATCATGTCAGGAATTCCCGGTGTTGTCTACGGTTTTTGGGGATTAGTGGTACTGGTTCCGCTGATTAATCGCTTGCACCCGCCAGGAACTAGCTTGCTAGCTGGTATTTTGTTGCTAGCGCTCCTGATTACACCGACAATTGCCTTAATTGCTGATGCCAGTTTAGCTGGAGTACCTCAAGAGTATTTGCAAGGTGCAGTGGCTCTTTCATTATCTCGCTGGGGAACCATCAGGGAGATTGTTCTACCTGCTGCGCGATCGGGATTGTTCACAAGTATCATCCTGGGAACGGGTCGGGCTATAGGAGAAACCATCATCGTTTTGATGGTTTGTGGCAACATTGTTCAAATTCCTAGCAGTGTATTCGAGCCGATTCGGACTCTACCTGCAAACATTGCTCTAGAAATGGATTTTGCTTTGGGAGATCACCGCTCGGCTTTGTTTGTTTGCGGGCTGCTGTTGATGGGGGTAAACCTTGTTTTAGTGCTACTGGCAGAGACGATCGCACAAGAGGAAATTTATCACAACTAGGTTTTGAGAATCTTGCATCTGAATTCACAGTTAAGAAGGATGTTTTAGCCAAATGTCAAAACACAATATCCCTCCAACTCAGAACAATCCAGCAGGCGTCGCCCTCCGTCCGGCGACAACAAAATCTGACCTCATGGCACGAAGCCAAAAGATTGCCTATGCAGACATCCTACTTAGTTTGCTTGTTTGGACAGTTGCAATTTCTGTCACCGCAGTTTTCCTCTGGATCTCAGTTGATATTGTTTGGCATGGTGCCGGACAGTTGTCCTGGGAATTCCTGACGAAAGAGCCCGAAGAGGCAGGTCGCCAAGGTGGCATTGCCTCAATTCTCGTTTCGACAGCGCTGCTTTTGAGCGTTTGTCTGGTAGTTGCCGTACCCCTGGGGTTGGGAACAGCGATATTGTTGGCTGAATTTACTGTATTGAATAACTGGTTTGGACGGTTGGTGCGACGCAGTTTGGATATGCTAGCCAGTGTTCCATCTATTGTTTTCGGTTTATTCGGTAATGCCTTTTTCTGTGTGACGCTGGGACTTGGATTTTCGATTCTTTCGGGAGGCTTAACCCTGGCTTGCATGGTGCTGCCCATTCTGATCCGTTCTGTAGAAGAAGGGCTGCGGTCTGTTCCCCATGAATACCGCTTGGGAGCTGCCTCTTTGGGACTCTCACGCACCACAACCCTCGTAAACCTCTTATTGCCCGCAGCATTTCCTAGTTTAGCTGCTGGGTTGATTTTGGGTATCGGACGGGCGATCGCTGAAACTGCTGCTCTGATGTATACGAGTGGTTACGTTGAGCGGATGCCAGAATCCCTGCTGGATTCTGGTCGTACTCTATCCCTGCACATATACAGCTTATCGATGAATGTTTCTGGTGGAGATAGCAGTGCTTATGCCTCAGTTGTGGTATTGATGATTCTACTATTAGTGACTAATGGCGCTGCTATTTGGATAGGAGAGCACTGGCTCCATAGTAGGATTGAAAATTGATATCTGCTTGCACCAAGTCTTGGCATTTTGATCGCGACTCGCTTATGGATATGCCTTCATCAGAAACAGAATTGATTTCTTCTCCTTCTGAAAATGATTTGCCTTTACCTTGCCTGTACACTGAGCGGTTGAGCCTATACTACAACTCTAAGCTTGCCCTGCAAGACGTGACGCTCTCCATTCCCAAAGGTTGTATTACTGCACTTATTGGTCCTTCTGGATGTGGGAAGACTAGCTTTTTGTCGTGCCTCAATCGCTTGACTGACTTGATTCCCAACTGTAAAATATGCGGTCAAGTCCGGCTGGAGGACTTAGATATTCTCCATCCTAAAACGGATACAGTTGCGCTTCGCCGTCGGGTGGGCACCATCTTCCAAAAACCCAATCCTTTCCCCCTCTCTATTTGGAAAAATATCGCTTTTCCACTAAGGGAGCATGGAGTCAAAGATCGCCAGAAAATCGATGAAATTGTTGAACAGGTTCTGGTAGATGTAGGTTTGTGGGATGAAGTGAAAGACCGGCTGAAGTCTCCGGCACTTCGCCTTTCTGGGGGTCAAAAGCAGCGCTTATGTATTGCTAGAACCCTAGCATTGCAGCCAGAGATTCTGTTAATGGACGAACCTTGCAGCGCTCTCGACCCTATCACTACGGGTATTGTGGAAGACTTAATTGTAAGTTTGCGAGGAAAATACACAATTTTAATTGTTACCCACAACCTGGCTCAGGCTCGACGAATTGCTGATTATGTCGCTCTGTTCTGGGTCAAAGATGGCAGCGGCAGACTGATTGAAGCGGGTTCGGCTAAACAAATCTTTGAAAATCCTCAGCAACCTACTACAGAAGCCTATATCAGCGGTAGCCGAGGGTAGAAAAGTTCCTAAGGAGCGATCGGTTCCCCCTGCCTAGGAGTGCGATCGCTCGGTTCCTTGAGGCAAAGAATAGACCTCTTGTAAAAAAAATCTATGTTATAATTAAAGCTTTTGAATTTTCGACCTTAGAGCTAACTCATAATTGTAAAGTGCTGACAACAAATTACAGCGGAGACCATAACGGCGGCGACGATTTCGATAACGACTTGACAAAATTTTGAAAACTTTTAGACTCCTATTAATATGTTCAATCACTATTGGATCCTGGGCTAAAGCTCGATTGTAGTCTTTTTCTCAAAGAGAAAGATTCCCATTTTTAGGTTTCTTTTTAGGAGTCGAGCTATGAGAGCGATCGTCTTTTATCCCTTGATAGCCACTATCTTGTAAACTATCGGTCTCAGGATGGAAATGAACATTGCTTTTTTTAAACAAGCTGAAATCCTGGCAATGCCCCCAGCCAAAATTTAGGCAAATAATCTCTTTAGTTTCTTGATTAATGACCACTTGCATTTTTAGGCTGTGGTATTTTTTCTTGAATGAATAGTAGTTTTTCTGTTTGTTTTTTTCGTTCGATAGCTGTTTCTGTGACATCCATTACCACCACTTCTGGATGCCCAAAACCTTTGAACCATGCTTTTTTCCCAGGAATACCAAACTTTCCCGTTTTCATTGGAGGAGCAGGATGTTTATGCTCTGATGGGGGTTTCTCCTTTGGTGCTTACTGATCGCAGCGTGAAAAATCCTAAGAATGCGATCGTTTCGGTGACTCTCCCGGGTGCGGCCCCGAACAAGCCGCCTTTCGAGCAGCTCGAATTTGAATTTGAACCGACGGCGCCTGCAGAGAATGCACAGGAACGGGATTATTATCCAGAAAGGTCGGTAGTTGAGCCTGTATTTTCTGAGGATGATGAGGCCCAAATTTATGGCGAGAGTTCGATCGACCAAACTGATGATTTCGATCGGATGGAGGAACCCAGCGATGTGATGGACGAATCCTATGAGCCGCTCGAATCCTATGAGCCGCTCGAATCCTATCAGGCGATCGAACTCTCGGAGCCGCTCGAATCCTATCAGGCGATCGAACTTTCGGGGCCGATCGAACCCAGCGAACCCGAGGAGCCTGCTATCAACCGACGACGGCGGCGCCGCTCGTCAGCGGTTTTGGATGAGTGATATGAAGTCCGAGGGAAGAAGGAAGAAGTCCGAGGTTCGAGGGAAGAAGGAAGAAGTAGAAATTTTTACTCTATTCCCATCTTTCCATCTTCCCCTTTCCCCCTCTGGCTCGAACACTCGGGTAATTGCAGGTGTGGATGAAGTCGGACGAGGCGCTTTGTTCGGGCCGGTGGTGGCTGCAGCCTGCATTTTGCCCGACGAAGTTCTCGATGAATTAGCAAGTTGCGGGGTGCGAGATAGCAAGCAGTTGAGTGCCGCAGCCCGGAGTCGCTTAGCTGTGAAAATCCGGGCTGTGGCTGTTGACTGTCAAATTGGTGCGGCTTCGGTGCGGGAGATCGATCGTTTGAATATTTTGCAGGCTTCTTTGTTGGCGATGAAACGGGCGATTTTGAAGTTGAAGGTGACGCCGGATTTGTGTTTGGTTGACGGGAATCAAAGGATTCCCAATTTGTCGCTCGAGCAAGAGACGATGATTAAGGGTGATGCGCGATCGATTCAGATTGCTGCTGCTAGTATTGTGGCGAAAGTTTGGCGCGATGAATTAATAGTACGTTTGGCTGTTAAGTATCCTGAATATGACTTGACAAATAACAAGGGATACGGTACGGCTAAACATAAATTGGCTTTGGAACGCTGCGGGCGATCGGCTTTTCACCGATTATCATTTAGCCCATGTCGAAAATCTTAAAATAACCGTGAAAAATTTAGCTAATGCCAGCGCAATTATATAAAATTTGAAAAACCAAGAATTTGCGATTAAAAAATTCAGCTAGTGCAGGCTGAACAATGTGTATCACTTGTTAGGAAAACGAGCTAAGCAATAGAGTTGTCTGAGTCTATTGCCAAATTTATCAATTTATCATTTTCAGGCTCTGGTAGCATCTATAGAATCTTTATTTAACCTCTTCAGCATGACTAATAATTTGTTAACAATTCCCGGCTATCGCATCATTGAGCAAATCTACAATGGCTCTAGAACACAGGTTTATCGAGGAGTTTCTGAGTCAAACCAAAAAGTAATTATCAAACTGCTATTGAGCGAGTATCCAACTGTGGGCGAACTGGTGCATTTGCGGAATCAGTACACCATTACCAAAAATCTTGACCTTCCGGGAATTGTCAAACCCATTGCACTCTTAAACTACCGCCATGCTTTTGCTCTGGTAATGGAGGATGTTGGCGGTGTTTCCCTTGCTGAATATACTGCTAATGCTGAAGCGAAGAATTTGGGCGATCGCCTATCAAGTAATTTTGAGGTTTCCTCCCCCCATACTTCGCCCCTACCGCTAGATGAATTCATGCCCATCGCGATTCAGATTGTCCAAACCCTAGAAGGATTATATCACAACCGAATTATTCACAAAGATATCAAGCCCCAGAATATTATCATTAACCCTAAAACTAAAGAAGTTAAATTAATTGACTTCAGCATTTCCTCTCTTTTACCCAGAGAAAACCAACAAATCCAAAATCCAAACGTCTTAGAAGGAACCCTAGCTTATATGTCCCCAGAACAGACGGGACGAATGAATCGGGGTATCGACTACCGCACAGACTTTTACTCGCTGGGAGTCACGTTTTACCAACTACTGACAGGGCAATTACCTTTTAACTCTACCGATCCAATGGAGTTAGTTCACTGTCATATTGCCAAGATTCCCACTCCCCCAATAAATCGGGTTCCAGCTATTGGGTTGATGGTGAATAATATCATTATGAAATTGATGGAGAAAACTCCAGAGTTACGCTATCAAAGTGCTGTTGGACTGCGATACGACTTAGAAAACTGTTGGCAGCAATGGGAAGAAAATAGCAAGATTAGCCAGTTTGCCTTGGGGAATAGAGATATTTGCGATCGCTTCGTCATTCCCGAAAAACTCTACGGTAGAGAAACTGAAGTTAAGACGCTATTAGAAGCCTTCGATCGCATCAGTCGCCCCGCCCTTACCAACGGGGAGCAAGGGAGAGTCGAAATCATGCTAGTGGCTGGCTTCTCCGGCATTGGTAAAACCGTTGTAGTGAATGAAGTTCACAAACCCATTGTCCGCCAACGGGGTTACTTTATCAAAGGAAAATTTGACCAATTCAAGCGTGATATTCCCTTTTCTGCATGGGTACAAGCATTCCAGAATTTGATGCGGCAATTACTCACCGAAAGTACGGCCCAGGTGCAGAAAGCGAAAGTCAAAATATTGGAGGCTTTGGGTGAAAACGGTCAAGTCATTATTGATGTCATTCCTGAATTAGAACACCTGATTGGCAAGCAGAAAAAAGTCACCCAACTAGAGGGGACAGCCGCTAAAAATCGCTTCAATTTATTATTTCAAAACTTCATCCGAGTGTTCGCAACAAAAGAGCATCCTTTAGTAATTTTTTTGGATGATTTGCAGTGGGCAGACTCGGCTTCATTGAAGCTAATGCAATTGTTGATGAGCGAGACGAATACCCGCTATGTGTTGTTAATGGGAGCGTATCGGGATAATGAAGTTTTTCCCGCACACCCACTGATCCTGACCTTGGATGAGATTCGCAAAAACTCGGCAACAGTCAACCAAATTACTTTAGCACCCCTAGACCAAACTTCCCTGAATAGCCTGATTGCCGATACTCTTTCCTGTCCAACTGAAAGGGCAATTCCTCTGACAGAACTAATTTTTACCAAGACCAAAGGGAATCCTTTTTTTGCTACTCAATTTCTCAAGTTTCTTAATAAAAATGGGTTAATCAAGTTTGATTTAACCCCCCCACTCCCCCCTTGGCAAAGGGAAGCAAGGGGGGGTTGGCAATGCGATATTTCCCAAGTTAGGACGCTAGCTTTTACCGATGATGTGGTCGAGTTTATGGCGATTCAGTTGCAAAACTTGCCCATAGATACCCAGAATGTTCTGAAACTTGCAGCTTGTATTGGCAACCAATTTGACTTAGCAACCCTGGCCATTGTTCATAAAAAATCTCAGAGTGAGACAGCGGCCCATTTGTGGAAAGCGTTGCAAGAAGGGTTAGTTATTCCGATTACTGAAGTTTACAAGTTTTTTCAGGACTCGGAATCAGTTGAAGTTGCACAAGCGTCGGAGTTATCGGTTCCCTACAAGTTTTTACATGACCGAGTGCAGCAAGCAGCCTATTTTCTGATTCCCGAATCCCAGAAACAGTCAACCCATCTCGAAATTGGGCAACTGCTATTGAGGAAGGGCGGGCACGGGGGCACCGCCCCTACGGAAGCAGAAATACAAGAGAAAATTTTTGATATTGTCAACCAGTTGAATATGGGGGTGGAGTTAATTGACTCTCAGACTGAGCAAGATCGACTAGCTCAATTAAATTTAATTGCCGGACGTAAAGCTAAAGCTTCAACTGCTTATGCTGCGGCAAATATTTATCTGCAAACAGGGATTGAACTCTTGAGGGCAAACTGCTGGCTTGTTCAGTATGAATTGACCCTGAATCTCTATATTGCTGCCGCTGAAGCTGCCTATTTGAATGCTGACATTGAGGGTATGGAACAGATGGCAGCACTGGTTTTGCAAGAAGCCCAAACAATTTTAGATCGAGTTAAAATTTACGAAATTAAAATTGCAGCTCAGACAGCCCAGAGCAAGGTGTTAGAAACGATCGCCGTAGCAAGAGAGGCACTCTTACAATTGGGGATTGAACTCCCTGCCGAACCAGATGAAGCCTTGATTGGCAAAGCGCTACAAGCCCTTGCGCCCCTCCTCGGCGGCAGAAAGATTGAGGAATTGGTTGACCTACCTGTGATGACAAATCCACAGACTCAGGCAGCTATGCAACTGTCTGGTATGTTGTTTCCACCCATTTTCCAGGGAATGCCCGGTTTACTGCCCCTGCTTAGCTCAACGATGGTGAGTTTATCGCTCTCTTTTGGGAATGCACCCGCATCGACTGTGGGTTATGCGATGCACGGGATGGTGTTGTGTGCCTTTTTACAAGAGGTGGAAACGGGCTATGGCTTTGGGAAATTGGCACTTTCATTACTCGATAGGTTGAATGTGTCCGAACTCAAGCCCACAGTTCTACTTTTATTTGGTGGCTGGATTCAGCATCATCAAGAATCTCTTTTGGCAACGATACCGACGCTGAAAGATGGCTTTACGGCTGGCATGGAAACTGGCGACTTTGTAGACGCTGGCTACAACATATATATTTATTTTTATACGCATTTATTCGCTGGGGTAGAACTAGACACTTGGGAACCAGAAATAGCAGGTTACAGGGCTGTTATGGCGCAGTTGAAACAATATTCTGCTCAGATTTATTTGGATATGGTTCAGCAGACGCTGCAGAACTTGAGGGAAACCCGTATTCGGCCGGATTTGTTAATAGGCTCCGCCTACGATGAAACGGTGATGATTCCCAAGCACTATCAGGATAATGAATTCACGGCGATCGCCTGTGCCTGCATCTTCAAACTGCTGCTTGCTTACTGCTATGGCAATTACACGGCTGCCCTAGACAACATTACCCAAGTCAAACAGTATTTGATGGGAGTATCGGGATCGGTTTTTGTTCCCATTTTCCATTTTTATGCCGCCCTCACCCACCTGGCACTTTTTCCCACACAGCCAGAAACCGAGCAAGCTTCCATTCTTGCCCTGGTGGAAACCCATCAAACCACGCTGCAACAGTGGGCGCAAAATGCTCCCATGAATTATTTGCATAAATGGTATTTAGTGGAAGCAGAACGACATCGAGTTTTAGGTCAAAATATGGAGGCGATGGATTATTACGATCGCGCTATTAAACTCGCTAAAGAAAATCAGTACATTAACGAAGAAGCACTTAGCAATGAGCTGGCAGCAAAATTCTATTTAGCCTGGGGAAAAGAAAAAATTGCCCAAGTCTACCTAACTGATGCTTACTACGCCTATGCACGCTGGGGCGCCCAGGCAAAAGTTGAGGATTTAGAAAAGCGCTATCTCCAATTACTTGCGCCTATTTTTCACCCTAAAACGAGCTTAAAAAGAGGTCAGACACTTGCCAAAATGATTGCGGAAACTGTTGCCAGTACCAGTTCAGGTGTTTCACAAGTTCTGGACTTGGCAACAGTAATCAAAGCATCTCAATCACTTTCAGGAGAAATCAACCTCGATAAATTGCTCTCTACTTTGATGCAAGTGATGATTGAGAATGCGGGTGCAGAAAAAGGATCTATGATTTTGATAGAAAGAGATTCTTTCTTCGTCGCAGCTCAATGTGCGATCGGTAAATCGTGCAACCTGCACTCAAGTCCCGTTGTTGACTCTAACGAAATTCCGATCGCGATTATTAACTATGTCTCCCGCACCCAAGAAACTTTGGTAATTAATGATGCGACGACTGAGGCTACCTTTGCTGCTGACTCTTATATCATCCAGAATCAACCCAAGTCGGTTTTGTGTCTGCCGATTCAACATCAAGGAAAGGCGATCGCCATTCTTTACTTAGAAAATACTCTCGTTACAAATGCCTTTACTCCTGACAGAATAGCAGTCTTAAAAATCTTAGCCTCCCAAGCTGCCATCTCCATAGAAAATGCCCAACTCTATGCCAACTTAGAAGCCAAAGTCGAAGAACGCACCCAAGAATTATCACAAGCTTTAAGCAATCTCGAAGCCACCCAAGAAGGATTGATTCAATCAGAAAAAATGGCAGCTTTAGGACAACTTGTGGCCGGAGTTGCTCACGAAGTTAACACTCCCCTGGGTGCGATTCGTTCCTCAGCCGGAAATGTTGCCAAATTCTTGAATCAAACCCTAGAAGATTTGCCCGCACTTTTTCAAACTCTATCCCCAGAAGAAGGGCAGAATTTCTTAGCATTACTTCAGCGTTCCATCCAACAAGAAACAAGCTTATCAACAAAAGAAGAACGCAAATTGAAGAGAGCTTTGAGAGGCCAACTGGAAGAATTAGGAATTGAAAATGGCGATACCGTAGCCGATCGCCTAGTGATCATGGGCGTTTATAATGAAATAGATGCCTTTGTCCCTTTGTTGCAAAGATCCGATAGTTTACATCTCTTGGAAATCGCCTACAAACTTTCAGAATTAAAAAGAGGCCTCGCTACTATCAACACCGCCACAGACAGAGCATCAAAAGTAGTTTTTGCCTTAAAAACTTATGCCCGCTACGAACAGTCGGGCGAAAAAACAGCAGCCAGTATTACAGAAGGTATTGAAACAATCTTAACCCTGTATCAAAATCTCCTCAAACAGGGAGTTGAGGTCATCAAAAACTATGCCGAAATGCCGCCGCTACTGTGCTATCCCGACGAACTCAATCAAGTTTGGACGAATTTAATTCACAATGCTTTGCAAGCAATGGATTATCGAGGCACGCTAACAATTGAGTTAACGGCTCAAGATGACCAGGCTAAGATTAGCATTAGCGACAGCGGCCAAGGGATACCAGAAGAGATAAAAGGGAAAATATTTGACCCGTTTTTTACTACTAAGCCTGCAGGAGAAGGCAGCGGATTGGGACTAGATATTGTCAAGAAGATTGTGGACAAGCATCAGGGAAAAATTGAAGTGGAATCAATTCCGGGCAAAACTACATTTAATGTTTTTCTGCCAATCATCGCTGTATAAGCAGGTCAATCGATTTTAGATTTTAGATTTTAGATTTTAGATTGACTTGCGCGAGATAAATGCGGGGGCAATAAGTGATTTTCGATTTTCGATTTGGGATTGATTCCACCGATAAATCACGTGGCGGGTACCACCTTTGAAAT
Source organism: Microcoleus sp. D3_18a_C4 (assembly GCF_036702415.1). Lineage (NCBI taxonomy): Bacteria > Bacillati > Cyanobacteriota > Cyanophyceae > Oscillatoriales > Microcoleaceae > Microcoleus > Microcoleus sp. D3_18a_C4. The sequence continues at coordinate 13,956 of NZ_JAUBTI010000103.1, forward strand.
TCCTGGTCAAACCTCGCAAACGATATAAGGTAGTAAGTAGGTCGGATTTTGCTTGGTTACACCTCACATCTTGCACCATTGTCAATAAACCTTTTATGAACAGGCTTTTCGGCCTGTTCCACAAAAAAAATTTATCTCTTGTGGAACAGGCCGAAAAGCCTGTTAAGCGAGAATGGTGCAAGATGTCAGTTACACCCAGCCTGCAATCTACCCAACTGGGAGGATTTTAAAAGTTAAAGCGTTATGATGCCAATAACTTGGATTCCACGGGAAACAGATGTAAAACAGCAGTACGATGCGTTATGCTCAGCTAAGCTGCTACGCAGATAAGTTTCTTGGTTTCGGCGACTGGGGAGGGGGAGAGGATTTGGCGAGCCGTTGACTTGTGACATCTTAAAATAAGATGGAGCCTACTAATACACTTTACTACTTTGACTACTTTTGCTACTAATAACAATTAAAAAGGAGAAAAAATAGATGTCTAAACCAGTTATTTTGTGCGTTGACGACGAGAGAATGGTGTTAGACAGTCTCAGGACGCAGCTAGCAGCAGCATTTGGGGATGCCTACATCTATGAAGGGGCTGAGGATGCTGAGGAGGCTTTAGATGTAATTAATGACCTCAACGACGAGGGAATTAGCGTTATTGTGATTATTTCTGATTGGTTAATGCCCGGTATCAGGGGAGATGAGTTGCTGATTCAAATTCACAGGGAATACCCCAAGGTTATTAAAATTATGCTAACAGGTCAAGCTGATGAAGTAGCAATTGACCGAGCCAAAAAACAGGCTAACCTTCATTGTTGCTTATCTAAACCTTGGTTGGAATCCGATTTGCTAGCAACTATTAAATCTGGTTTATCTAAACTATGAGCCAACAGGTAATTATCTGTGTCGATGATGAAAAAACTGTACTCAGGAGCCTCAAAGCAGAACTGCAAGAGGCTGTTGGCAATGATTATATAATCGAAATTGCTGAAGGTGGGCAAGAGGCATTAGAGTTAATTGAAGAATTGCTAGAGGATGGGGATGAAATTCCTTTAATTATTTCCGACCACATTATGCCTGATATGAAGGGAGATGAGCTGTTGAAACAGGCTCATCTAATTTCGCCTAAAACTATAAAAATTATGCTGACAGGACAAGCAGATATTGGGGCGATCGCCAATGCTATCAACTCTGCAAACTTATATCGTTATATTACCAAACCTTGGCACGCTGAAGACTTGAAATTGACGGTTAGAGAAGCGCTAAATAGTTATCTTCAAGATAAACAACTGACTGAACAAAATGCCCAACTCCAGCAAATAAATCAGGAGTTGGCCGAGTTAAACAACCAGCAAACCGTACTCATTGCTAAACTCCATGAAAGCGAAAACCGCTTGACACAGTTTTTGGAAGCAATGCCGATTGGTGTAGGTGTGCTGGATGCGGACGGCAAACCTTACTACATCAATCGGAAAGCAAAAGAGATATTTGGTAAAGGAGTTGTGCCCGATACCAGTTCCAAGCAATTGTCAGAGGTTTATCAACTCTATCAAGCAGGCACAAATCAAAAGTATCCTACGGAGAATTTGCCCATCGTGCGCGCCTTGAATGGGGAAAGTGCTACGGCTGACGATGCAGAATTTCATCAAGGCGACAAGATTATTCCCCTAGAAATCTTCGCTACTCCCATCTACGATCAACAAGGAAATATTGTTTATGCTATCCACACTATTCAAGATATCACGGAACGCAAAGAAGCTGAGGCAGAACGCAAAAAGTTCATCGAGGAGCTCTTTGAGGTCAATTGCAATTTGGAACTTTCACTGGATGCAGAATTAGAAATTGCGGAGGCGACAAGTCGCTTTGTACCCAATCAGTTTTTAGCTTTTTTGGGATGTGACAGTATTGTTGATATTAAATTGGGCGAAGCGGTAGAGTTGGAAATGTCAGTGTTGTTTTCTGACATCCGCGATTTCACTACTCTTTCGGAACAGATGACACCGGAAGAAAATTTCAAATTTATCAATTCTTTTCTGAGTCGAATGGAACCGCTGATTGTGGAAAATCAGGGGTTTATTGATAAATATATTGGCGATGCAATTATGGCTTTGTTTAGCGAGGGGGCGGATGATGCTGTGAAAGCGGGAATTGGGATGCTGCATACTCTTGCTGAATACAATCGAGATCGCGCTTCTGTGGGTTATGTGCCAGTTGAGATTGGGGTGGGAATCAATACTGGTTCTTTGATTCTGGGTATAGTGGGCGGAAAAAGCCGGATGGACGGTACTGTGATTAGCGATGCGGTTAATTTGGCTTCTCGGATTGAAAGTTTGACGAAGAATTACGGGGTGTCGCTGTTAATTACTCAGCAGACATTCGATCGCTTGACAAATCCTGCTGATTATGCTATTCGGGTAATTGATAAAGTTCAGGTTAAGGGTAAGTCTGAATGGGTGACTGTTTATGAAGTTTTTGATGCGGATTTGCCGGAAGTTAAAGCGGGGAAGTTAGGGACTAGGGAAATATTTACTGAGGCTTTGTCTTTGTACAATATGAATAATTTTAGGGAAGCTGCGGGACTTTTTGCGGATTGTTTGGGGCAAAATCCGGGGGATAAGGTGGCTCGAATTTATTGGGAAAGGTGTCAGTAGTTAGTTGGTAGTTGGCAGTTGGTAGTTGGCAGTTGGTAGTTGACAGTTGACAGTTGACAGTTGACAGTTGTCAGTTGTTAGTTGGTGATTTTTAGTAATAACCAAGGACTACTGACTGCTGACTAATGATTAATGATTAATGATTAATGACTAATGACTAATGACTACTGACTGCTGACTGCTGACTAATGATTAATGACTAATGACTACTGATTACTGACTACTGACTACTGACTACTGACTACTGACTACTGACTAATGACTAATGACTAATGACTGCTGACTACGGTTGTTCGATCGGCAATTCTATGATAAACTCGGCTCCGTGGCCGAGTGCAGACACGCAGCTAAGTTTGCCACCGTGTTCTTCGATAACTTTGTAGGAAATGGACAGGCCCAAACCGGTGCCTTTGCCGGCGGGTTTGGTGGTAAAAAAAGCCTCGAATAACTGTTGGGAAACTTCTTCTGGCATACCGGGGCCGTTGTCAGAAATCCTAATTACAGCATTGGAGTTTTGGACTTCTGTCCTAATTTTAATCTTGCTGCGGTTAGCTTTGACTTCGGCAACTGAACGCCCTTCGTTGTATTCCTCGATCGCGTCGATCGCATTTCCGATCAAATTCATAAATACCTGATTGATTTTCCCGGCATAACACTCAACCAAAGGCAAATTTCCATAGTCCTTAATTACCGCAATTTCGGGATAGTTGCCTCTGGCTTTCAGGCGACTTTGCAGAATCAGCAACGTTCCTTCAATCCCTTCGTGCAGGTTAACTTTGCTCATTTGAGAATCGTCTTTGCGAGAGAAATTTCTGAGCGATCGCACGATTTCCCGAATGCGATCGGCCCCAACCTGCATCGAAGACATCGCTTTCGGCAAATCTTCTAGCAGAAACTCTAATTCGATATCCTTAATTTGATCTTGAATTGCTGCAGGCGGCTGCGGGCAGTGCTTCTGGTACATATCGAGCAAATTCAGCAAATCTTCCGTGTAATGGCCGACGTGGACGAGATTGCCGCAGACGCTGCTAACGGGATTGTTAATTTCGTGAGCAACACCGGCTACCATTTGACCGAGAGTAGACATTTTCTCAGTGTGAATCAATTGAGCTTGAGTTTGCTGCAATTCGTGCAAAGTATTTTCGAGTTGAAGTTTTTGTTTGGTTAACTCTGTTTGCGATCGCAGTAAAGCTTCTTCACTGCGTTTCTGCTCGGAAATATCAGTAATTAACCCTTCCAAAGCTATCAATTCTCCAGAGGCCGAAAACACTCCCAAACCTTGCTCCCAAACCCATTTTAATTCGCCATTTTTAGTAGTAATTCGGTAATTTAGCTGATAGGGCCGGTTTTCTTGTAAGGCAACTTGCACGGCATTCCACAAATTCTCGCGATCGTCCGGGTGAGTCAAATCCGATATAGAAACTTCCCGAGTGCCGATAAATTCTTCAGGAGAATAGCCGGCTAACTGATAGCAACCTTCGCTGACAAATTCCATACTGCGATCGGCATCGTTGCGAAAACGGTAGGCCATTCCCGGCAAATTGCTCATCAGCGTCGCCAAGGCCCGCTGGCTTTCCCGTAGGGCTTCTTCGGCGTGTTTGCGATCGGTAATATCCGTCATCACCGCCAGCATACAGAGTTCGCCGTCCAAATTAATCAATTCCGCTGACAGCAAACACACCACCACCGATCCCGACTTCATCCGAAACTCGCATTCCTGATTGCGAACAACACCTTGTTCGTGCAAAATTTGTCTAAAATTAAGTCGGTCTTCAGACCTTACCCAAATATTTAACCCCGGTACTGTATTCCAGGTCGTTTCTTCTAAATCGTAACCAGTCATCGACAGAAAACTATCATTAACTTCAATAAAACGACCCTCATCAAAAGTAGTAATAATCATCGGATCTGGACTAGAGCGAAAAGCCTTAGAAAACTTTTCTTCCGATAAGCTCAACTTTTTAATAGCCTCTTCCAACTGACTTGTCCGCTCTTTAACCCGCCATTCCAATACCTCATTAGCCTGCTTCAGCGCTTCCTCAGCCTGCACTCGATAAGTGATATCGCGCACCACGGCTTGCACCCCTATTTTGCCACCGATATCCATAGAAGTTAGCAGCACCTCCGCCGGAAACTCAGAACCATCCAAACGGCAGTGCCGCCAGTCAAAGCGGCAATTTCCCGATCGCAGAGCCGTATTAATTCGCTCTTGAGAAAGACTCATAGAATCTTGTCCGTCCGGTTGCAATGGCGGGCTAAATTCGGCAGGATGCTTGCCACAAAACTCCGACTCAGCGCTGCATCCAAATAACTTTAAAGTAGCCGGATTGCAATCCAAAAAACCCTCTTCGTCTAGCAGCATTACCGCATCAGTCGTCGATTCGTACAAAGTGCGAAACTTTTTTTCCGACGCCTGCAAAGAAGCAATCAACTGCATTTTTTCCTCAGCCGCCCGCTTTTGCTCAGTAATATCCTGCATTACTTGAGAAAAGCCCTGCAACTTTCCCCTTTCATCGCGCAAAGGAGTAACAATAATATTTGCCCAAAATCGCGTTCCGTCTTTGCGAAGCCGCCAGCCTTCATTTTCGTATCTACCTTCGGCCACCGCCCTGATTAATTTTTCTTGGGGCTTGCCGATTTCAATATCTTCTTTCGTGAAAAAACACTCCGCATTATTGCCGACTATTTCATGAGCTCTGTATCCCAAAATGCGTTCTGCACCTGAATTCCAGCTAGCTACATACCCATCAGGATCTAACATGAATATAGCGTAATCCTTAACGCCTTCAATTATTAAGCGCAGGCGTTCTTCGCTTTCTCGAAGTCCAGATTCTGCTTGCTTGCGCTGGGTGATATCTTCTACAAAACCTTCGTAGTAGAGCAATTTACCTGCTTCATCGCAGACAGCCCGCGCATTTTCAGCGATCCAAATTATTGTTCCGTCTCGGCGATAAATCTGCGACTCAAAATCCGATACGATGCCCTGTTCTTGCAAAGCATAAACAAACTGATCGCGGCGATCGGGATTGACGTAAAGCTGATGGCTGATATCAGTCAGACACCCCATTAATTCCTCGGCGGAATTATATCCGTAGATTCGAGCCAAAGCTGGGTTAGCGCTGATGTAGCGACCGGATTGGGTTGTTTGAAAAATACCAGACACAGCATTTTCAAACATACTATAATATTTTGCTTCCATTTGGTGCAGTGCCTCCGCGACATTCAGGCATTCTATCGCTTTATTTCCTAATTTTTGATTTCCCACTTGTGAATACCCTGCTCTTGTGTGTGAGTTGAATATTTTTGGTCTACCGCCTGTTAATTTTGAGCCGTTATTTAGGCTAAAGATGGTGTTTCGCAGCCGGATACGAGTGTGTTTATTCATCTGTCATACGGGGCTGTTAGTTATTAGTTATTGCTGCATAAAGTTTACTCGATCCGGTATTTATTTGATGCTTGACTGGCTATCACTATCGCATTGGTCAATAGATCGACCTGCGGTGCAGGTGTTCGATCAAAACCCGCTCCTTGCTTGAAATCTCCCTGAATATATTAGCAGTTTAATACCCTGAAATAAGTTAGTAGCAAGGATGTTGTTACAATAATAAAAGGCAGCGACTTCTACAACCGCAAGACTCTATTTTTAGGATTTGGGTGAGAGTGCGATCGACTCTTACCCGAAGCAACTAACCCGCCTGCAAGAGCTAAATGCTCGCTGTCCTTGCTGTCAGTCGATCTTAGATTTTAGATTTTAGATTAAAGTTGACTCCACAGATGAATCTGGGGCTCTCCTAATGTCTAAAATTTTTTGCTCTTCACAACTCCTGTCGGAAACTTTTATCGGTCTTTGGGTGCTCTGAGTTACTGTTAAGTATTATTGCTGATAAATAATACAGCAGACTGCTGGCAGTTGTACGATCGGGGGTTTGTATGTAAAGTTGGCACAACAATAGGGTAATTGTTGTATCAAAAAATTCATATTCTGCTGCTGCGGGCGGAAAAATTCTGTAGCGGTGCTGGCATTTGGGCAAAAATCTGGGGCCGATCGCGCAAAATGTGGTCGGCAAGTCTGGTAAAATCCCGATCGATTCTCGGTTTTGCCGCAAAGCTCGATCGGGCTAAATTTGACTAGAAATTAATAAATGACCAGAGAAATGGGTACAAGCCTCCCCCTTCTAGGGGGACTTTCAATGAAGATGTCTTCAGTGAGGAGTCTGAATAAAGAAGCTCCTATTTATTCAGAGTCGCTGTATAATGGTTGTATGTTGAATCTAACCTACGAGTACAAGCTCATTCCCACCAACGCGCAACGCGAAACATTCGACCAGTGGCTGAACATCTGTCGCAAGGTCTATAACTTTGCGTTGCGGGAACGGAAGGATTGGATCAATTCTCGCAAGTGTGATATCAACTCGTGCAGCATCAAACAGGAATACATCATCCCTGCCGATGCACCTCGTCCAACCTTTGCCCGGCAGTGCAAAACACTGGCATTGGCAAAGAAGTCAATCCCCGAATTGAAGCTCCCTCACACCCATGTCTTGCAGCAAGTGTTGCGCCAGTTAGAGGCGGCGTTTGTAGCAAGGTGGGATCGCGGGCACGGCTTTCCTAGATTCAAAAAGCGGATGCGCTCATTTGTGTTTCCTCAATTGAATCTAGAATCTGTTAAGTGCTTTAATGGCATCCATTGGGTCAACTTGCCCAAGATTGGAAGCGTCAAAATGCACCTATCGCGCCCAATCCCTGAAGGCTTTGAGGTCAAGCAAATTCGCGTTGTGAAACGGGCATCTGGCTACTGGGCCATGCTCACTTTACAATGTGATGTTGAAGTGCCTCAAGTCTCGGCATCAGGGCATGGATTGGGGATTGATTTAGGGCTAGAACATTTTTTGGCAACGTCTGATGGTGAATTGATTGATAGACCTCGATTCTTTGTGGGTGGACAACGCAAGCTGAAATCGCTGCAACGTCAACTGAAACGGAAGAAGAAAGGCTCTAGGAAATTTCGTCAGCTTCACCATCAAATTGCCAAACACCACGAGTACATCTCGAATTCTCGGAAAGATTTTCACTTTAAGACCGCTCATCATTTGTGCGATGGAGCCGAGACCGTCTTTGCCGAGGACTTGAATCTCAAAGCCATGTCAGCCGGGATGCTGTGTAAGCATACCCTAGATGCGGGGTTTGGGCAGTTTCTCAACATTTTGAGTCATATCTGCTTTAAGCGAGGTGTGTACTTCGCCAAGGTAGATGCTCATGGTACTAGCCAGACCTGCCCAAAGTGCCAAACCCATACAGGTAAAAAGGAACTGTCTCAAAGGGTGCATAAATGTCCTGAGTGTGGCTATGAAACGAATCGAGATGTTGCAGCCGCCCAAGTGGTTTTGCAGCGTGGATATACAGCGGTGGGGCACATCGCAGTGAATTTTGGGGAGGGCAAGCTACATGAGTAGTCCCCATGAACCAAGAATCCCCTCGCCTTTAGGCAGGGGAGTTGTCAAAGATTCTCCTCTACTAGCAACGCCAGAGTTATCCCCTGCTTCAACCCAGACGGCGGATTCTCCTGTGTGGCCAGCCCTCCTGCAACAACTATTAGACAGACAATCTCTCTCACGCGCCCAAGCAGCCGACTTAATGCAGGGATGGCTAGCAGAAGCTATTCCCCCCGTCCTCTCAGGAGCAATTTTAGCGGCCATCCAAGCCAAAGGTATCTCTGCCCAAGAATTGGTAGGAATGGCTCAGGTATTGCATTCTCAGTCGCTTGCAGGCGAGTCACAGAGCGTTGTCAATCCCAACTCCTCAATCTCCAATCTCAAATTAATTGATACTTGCGGCACAGGCGGCGACGGCGCTTCCACGTTTAACATTTCCACTGCTGTAGCTTTTGTGGCCGCCGCCGGCAAAGTTCGAGTCGCGAAACACGGAAATCGCTCCGCATCGAGCAAAGTGGGTTCTGCTGACGTGTTGGAAGCACTGGGAGTCAACCTCAACGCCGATCCCGCGAAGGTGAGATCTGCGGTAGACTCCGTGGGCATCACCTTTTTATTTGCCCCTGGGTGGCATCCCGCACTTAAGGCTGTAGCGTCGCTCCGGCGCACTTTGAAGGTGCGGACTATTTTTAACCTATTAGGGCCCCTCGTCAATCCTATGCGCCCTACAGGGCAGATAATCGGGGTGTTCGATCCTAGTCTGGTATCAACTATTGCTCAAGCTTTGGGCGAGTTGGGGACTGAGTTAGCTGTAGTCGTTCACGGCAGAGAAAAATTGGACGAGGCGGGTTTGGGAGATGTGACTGATTTGGCGGTTTTGTCTGATGGCAAAGTGGAACTCACTACTTTAGACCCCCAAAAGGTAGGATTGACACCAAGTGCGATCGGCTCGTTAAAAGGCGGAAATGTTCAGGAAAACGCCGAGATTTTGCGGAACATTTTGCAAGGCAAAGGTACGCCCGCACAAATGGATGTTGTAGCTTTGAATGCGTCTTTGGCTTTTCAGGTGGGAGGTGCAATTCCTATGGGTTCTCACGCCGCAGGAGTTTCTCTGGCTAAGGAGATTTTATTTAGCGGTGAATCTTGGTTGAAGTTGCAGCAGTTGATTGAGTTTTTGAAATGAAGTCAGTTGTCAGTTGGGAGTTGGCAGTTGACAGTTGGCAGTTGGCAGTTGAGGAATGAGAATTAAATAACTTCCACAAGTTTGTGGGATGGGGAGCATCTCAGTTTTGCATTTACAGTGCGAGCGTC
>NZ_JAUBTI010000104.1:0-2413 GCF_036702415.1 Microcoleus sp. D3_18a_C4
ATTCTCTCCCGGCGCGGTGGCTCTAGTTCTTCTTTTGCCACCGTTCTCATCTTTATTTAGTCTAAACGACAGTAAGTTGACACGCCTTGGGATCTTGGAGTGTCCCTATAGATTGTGTTACCCTATTTGTCAGAATGGGTATTATTTAAATATCCCCAAGCTTCTAACCTGCGAGTTACAATAGCTTGAATTTCCTGAGCGACTTCATATTCAGGCCGATCGGCATTTATGCGAACAATTCGAGATTTATTTGCCTCGGCTAAATCCGCAAAACCTTGCTGCACAAGGCGGTGAAACTTCAAATAAGCTTGCTCGATCCGATCGCACCCTCCGCGAGTCCTTACCCTCGCCAAACCCTCCTCCACATTAATATCCAGCCACAAAGTCAGATCGCTTTCCAAGCCTCCGCTGGCAATTTCATTCAACTGCTTAATTAAATTTAAGTTAAGACCGCGGCCGTAGCCCTGATAAGCAATCGTAGAGTCAGTAAAGCGATCGCATAAAACAATCGTTCCCTTAGATAACTCTGGTTTAAGAAAAGTTTCGACGTGTTGAGCGCGATCGGCAGCATACATGAGTAATTCTGCTCGATCGGATACAGATTCGCCCCCATCTTGTTTCAGCAGCAAATGTCGCAGTCCCCTTCCCAGCTCAGTACCCCCCGGTTCGCGAGTAGCCACCAACGGGACTGTGAGAAAGCAACTTGCTTGCAGGAACTGTATCAGCCGCTGCATTTGCGTAGTTTTACCGGCACCTTCAACCCCCTCAAACACGATAAGTTTACCCTTCATTGCCCTAACTTCCCATTTGAATAAAATAAATCCATATTGTTCTGTACATCTGTTCTAGGTTCGGTATGATAATAAAGTCTAAATGCCTCACGGCTGGAGTTGTCTATGGCTCGCTATACTGGTTTTTTTATCGTTGCCGTTCCGATCGACCGTCTGCGTCAATCCCTGATTGAAATTTTAGAGTCATGCAATCTTGATATTATCTACAATACAGGAGATTCCGTCATGGCTCGCGAACTTCCCGGTCAAGTTTCGATCGCCAAACTTGTCACCGCAGAAGTCCTAATTGAGAAAAACACGGCCAGCGACTCAGAGGTTCGCATGAACTTCGTGATTAAAAACGAGGAACTGCCCCTGCAAACCAACAACCACTGCCGTCAAATGTTCGAGCTAGTGAGTCGTTCCGTTATGAACAACAATAATTGGCGACTTTTGGAAAGTATGGCACTGTAGCCATCAGTCAGTCGATTTTACATTTTAGATTTTAGAGTGACTCCACAGATAAATCTGGGGCCTCGAACTAACGTCGAAACTTCTTTGGTTTCGACTCCTGGTGTGGGGGGCTTGTATCCGTCTTGGGATGAGACCATTAGTCATTAGTTTCTAGCTAATGACCGATGGCCTCCGACTTTTATATGCAATCCCTAAATTTAAGCTCGAAATCCCCGGCGCAAAAACAAAGAATTTGTAACCACGCTAACAGAACTAAAGGCCATAAATGCTCCCGCCGCCGCAGGACTGAGTAGAATTCCGGTTGCAGGCAACAAGATACCCGCGGCCACCGGAATTCCCAGAGTATTGTAACCAAAAGCCCAAAATAAATTTTGGCGAATCTTATTAAAAGTAGCGCGTCCCAGCTCGATCGACTCAACAACATCCATCAAAGCATTTCGCATCAGCACAATTTGAGCAGTTTCAACTGCCACATCAGTACCACAGTGCAAACCGATACCGACATCAGCTTGAGCCAAAGCCGGCGCATCATTGATGCCATCGCCCACCACAGCCACTTTACAGCCTTGGGCTTGCAAAGTCGCGATCGCCCTCGCCTTCCCCTCCGGCCGCACCCCGGCCAAAACATCAGCCGCCGCCAAACCTAGCTGCTGCGCCGTCACCGCCGCCGCAGACGGCGTATCCCCCGTCAGCATCATCACCCGCAATCCCATGCCCCGCAAACGTTCCACCGCCGCCTTAGCATCCGGCCTCAGAGTATCTTTTAGCCCGATTACCCCCAGCAAAACGCCCTCAGAAGCCACGTAAACCGCCGTTTTGCCTTTGCAAGACCCCGACAATTGCGTCGCCACAGCGACCCCCTGCTCCTTCATCCACTCAGCATTCCCCGCGAACACCCGCCGGCCCTCCACCAAAGCCGAAACCCCCAAGCCCGGTTCCGTGCAAAAATCTTCAGCAGCTAACAGCGGCAAACCTTGCTGTTGAGCTTCCAGCAAAATCGCTGCGGCGATGGGATGACAAGCGCCCCTTTCCACCGCCGCCGCAATTTGCAGCAGTTTTGAGTCAATTGTGGAACAGGCATCTTGCCTGTTACCAGAAACCCCATCAATTGTGGAACAGGCATCTTGCCTGTTACCAGAAACCCCATCAATTGTGGAACAGGCATCTTG
>NZ_JAUBTI010000104.1:2513-6485 GCF_036702415.1 Microcoleus sp. D3_18a_C4
ACCCCATCAATTGTGGAACAGGCATCTTGCCTGTTACCAGAAACCCCATCAATTGTGGAACAGGCATCTTGCCTGTTCCCAGAAACCCCATCAATTGTGGAACAGGCATCTTGCCTGTTGCCAGAAACCCCATCAATTGTGGAACAGGCATCTTGCCTGTTGCCAGAAACCCCATCAATTGTGGAACAGGCATCTTGCCTGTTTCCCACATTAATATCTGAGTTCAAATCCCACTCCGAATTCTGGAAAATCGGCAAATAATCAGTGAGTATAAGATTTCCGGTTGTCAGAGTGCCCGTCTTGTCAAAAACCACCGTATCTAATTGATGCACCCGTTCTAAAACATCACCACCGCGAATTAAAAGCCCGCGCTCCGCCCCGATGCCAGAACCGACTAAAATTGCAGTTGGGGTAGCCAGTCCCAAAGCGCAAGGACAAGCAATAACTAAAACTGCGATCGCCAATTTCAAACTTAACAGCAAAGGCGATTGATAATGGATAATTGGCAATTCATTTCCCATATTCATGGCCCCGTGTCCCATATCCATTGCCCCCTGTCCTAAAAGCACAGAAGGCCAAATATGAGTGCCGGCAAAATACCAAAATAGGAAAGTTAAAACCGATATCGCCATCACCCCATATACAAAATATCCCGCGACAGTATCAGCTAAATTTTGAATCGGCGCTTTGCGAGTTTGGGCTGCCTGCACCAAAGCCACCATTTGAGCTACAGTTGTTTCCTTACCGGTGCGAGTTGCGCGCATCACAACTGCCCCGGATTTATTGATAGTTCCCGCCGCAACTGTATCTCCCGGTTGCTTCAAAACTGGCATTGATTCGCCAGTCAGCATCGACTCATCTATGGTTGTTTTGCCTTCGCAGACTTCACCATCTACCGGTATTTTTTCCCCTGGCAAAACTTGCAGCCATTCTCCGACTCGGACGCGATCGGCGGGAATTTCAATGTATTGTGGATCGTAGACCGCAGATGTCGAGTCTAAAGGCAATTCTTGCGATCGCAAATCCAAACTCGAAAGTTTAAAATCAACTAAGCGGGCTTTCGCCGGCTGCAATGCGATTAAAGCTTGCAAAGCCGATGCAGCGCGCCGTCTGGCTTGCTGTTCGAGAGTTTTGCCCAACAAAATAAAGCCCAGCAGCATCACCGGTTCATCAAAAAAGCACTCCCATCCCATCCGTGGAAACAGCAGCGCCGCGTTGCTAGCGGTGTAAGCTGTAACAGCGCCTAAAGCTACCAAAGTATTCATGTTGGGTGCATTTCGCCACAAACTGCGGCACCCGTCAACGATAATCGGGCGGCCCGGTAGCAGCAAAGCTAGGGTGGCGAGTCCCCAGTGAAACCAAATATTGCTGAGAATTGGGGCTTTTGTGCCGAGTACGTGACCTAAACCGGATAGAATAATTAGGATAAGGGCGATCGTCAATTGCTTGATTTGCTGTCGAATTTCTTGCCCCCGCCGTTCAATTGTTGCCGCTTCTGCTTCCCGCTGATTTTCCCCTAAACGAGACTGAGAGGGAAATCCATTATCAGTCAACTTTTTCGCTAAAGCCTCTGCATCGACAGCCCCCGGTTGACACTCAACCGTCGCGACTTCTACGGCCAAGTTAACGCAAGCTGAAATTACGCCTGAATACTGCATGAGTTGGCGTTCCACAGCTTTCGCGCAGCCAGCACATTTCATCCCGCCGACATCGAAAGTAACAATTTCTGGCGGTGATTGTTTAACAGGTAGGATTTCTGGTTGAATTTCGGGGATGGTTTTGGGGAAAAATTGCATGGTTTTTTTTGGTATTGATTAGAATATTTGGGTAGTTCTGAAAGGGTTTAATACACTGTTTAGACAAATGTCTATATTTTTATCATAGATAAATTTTGTGGCATCTTCCAAAAGTGTTAGTTTTTTTTAATTCTTATTAGTTGCAGGCGGTTAAATCCGCATTCCAGAAGGGGTTGAAACCCATGTCGGACTGCGATTTTCATGCTAAAACACACTTGGGCCGGGTAGTGCCGTTTCCCTATTTGATATAATGAGGGAATTGGTTAGTTAGTATCCAGCTTTTATTTGACGAATTTAGCTATGACAGAAACACCCAAATTTTATATTGTCAAACGTCCTGCGGGTAATTGCGAAATTTTGCCGCTCGCCCAACTCGAAGAACAAAACCCCAGTATTATTGAAAAGTGGGGCCCTTACGATTCGCCCGAAGATGCCATCGCCCGCCGCATCGGATTAATTCGCGCAGGCATTTGCCAACCAACCAAATTTTAGATTTTAGATTTTAGATTTTAGATTGAAGATAAGAAGGACTAAAGTCCTCACTACAAACCAGGTTCGTAGTGAGGACTTTAGTCCTTCTTTACTGAAGTTTTTGTGACTAAAAACTACTGCGATTTAGAAGGTGCTGCACTCGGTTTTGCTTGCGTTGCAGTCGGCTTAGGTGGGGCAGCATTCGGTTTCGCCTCCGCCTTATTGTTCCCGGTTTTACCAGTAACTTGCTTTGTCAAAACTTCCATAGCTTTGGCGTACTGCGGATCTGCCGTCGTAGCAATTTTATCGCGATCGCGCCTCAATTCCTGTTTTTGAGCTTCGCTGAGTTCTACCTTAAAATCTGGTTCAATCCCGGCCTTGTTGATATCAGTGCCCTTGGGAGTAAAATACTTGGCAATTGTCACCGCCAAACCGGCACCATTTCCCACGCCGCGTACTGACTGAACTAAACCTTTACCAAAGGTCTTTGTTCCCACCAAAACTGCGCGTTTGTTGTCTTGCAAAGCACCGGATAGAATCTCGCTAGCACTTGCTGAACCGCCGTCTACCAGTACAACTAACGGTTTGTCTGTGATTGCTGCCTTGTTTGCCGTTTGTTTATCGGCCTCACCGACTCGATCGACCGTCGAGACGATCGTACCTTCTTTGAGCCACATCCGAGCAATTTCAATACTTCCGTACAGCAAGCCGCCGGGATTGGAACGCAAGTCTAAAATATAACCCGTTACCTTTTTCTGTTCCAAATCCTTAATTGCCGATCGCATTTCCGATGCAGCATTCGCACTGAACTGATTTAAGCGAATATAGCCGACTTCTCCGATCGGGGTTTTCTGCACCGACTTCCGCACTGGATGAATTTCAATTTTAGCGCGTTTCAGCTTAAATTCTAATTCCTTGTTTCCCCGCAAAATCGTCAGCGTCACCTGTGTATTCACCTGGCCGCGAATCAAACTTACCGCTTGATTCGTATCCATGCCTTCTGTCGTTTTGCCGTCAATCTTAATAATGATATCTTTTGCCAGAATACCAGCACTAAAAGCAGGGGTATCTTCGATCGGCGAAATCACCACCAACTTTTTGGTTTCCTCATCTTGAGTCAACTGAATCCCAACTCCTGTCAGTTCCCCAGAAGTTTCAACCTGCATATTCTTGAACTCTTGAGGGTCCATAAACCGCGTATAAGGATCATCCAGCTTCTTCAACATTTCCCGAATTGCTTTGTAAGCTTCGTCGTCGCTGGTATAAGTCCGGTTCAAATAATCATTTCGCACCGCTTTCCAGTCAACCTGGTTAAAAGTGCCATCTACATAACTTTTGTCAATAATTTGCCAAACTTCATCAACTAACTCTTTAGGGCTTCCCCGAAAAGAAGCCAGAGATTTAGAACTGCAACCAGTGTTCGCAAGAGTTACAGCAGTGAGTACCACTGCTGCTGCACTTAGAACAAGCCCTCGTTTTGTTATAACCATTTGTCTGACGCGCGGGAGGAAAAGAGTTCAGAATAATTACGCTCAATCTAACACAGGCAAGGCCGGCTCGCCTTTGGCGTACATAATATTTCCACTTTGCCGAGTTTTGTTCCCTTTCGCCACAGGCAAGATGCCTGTGCCACAACAAACTCTTGTGGGGCGGGCCGAAGAGCCCGCCACAGGCAAGATGCCTGTGCCACAACAAACTCTTGTGG
>NZ_JAUBTI010000104.1:6585-23243 GCF_036702415.1 Microcoleus sp. D3_18a_C4
GGTGGGCCGAAGAGCCCGCCACAGGCAAGATGCCTGTGCCACAACAAACTCTTGTGGGGTGGGCCGAAGAGCCCGCCACAGGCAAGATGCCTGTGCCACAACAAACTCTTGTGGGGTGGGCCGAAGAGCCCGCCCCCAAACTTCAAAACTAAATCCAGCAAAGCCTACTCTGGTTCAACCCAGCGATCGTCCGATTTAATCAAGTCAATCAATTCTGCCACACCTCGGTCTTCCGGGACTTTCTTAATTTCTTCCCGGCCCCGGTACAGCGAGATATAACCCGGTTGCTTCCCGACATAGCCGTAATCAGCATCAGCCATTTCTCCCGGTCCATTGACAATACAGCCCATTACTGCTATGTCCAAACCCGTGAGATGCTTGGTCGCCTCTCTCACTTGGTGTAACACTTCCTCTAAATTAAACAAAGTGCGACCGCAGGAAGGACAAGCGACATACTCAACCATCGTTTTCCGCAGTCCCAAGGCTTGCAGAATGCTGTAGCAGACGGGAATCTCCTTTTCTGGGGCCTCTGTCAGCGAGACGCGGATGGTGTCGCCGATGCCGTCAGCTAACAAAGGTGCCAGGCCTGCGGTGGATTTGATGCGGCCGTATTCGCCGTCTCCTGCTTCCGTGACGCCCAAATGCAGCGGGTAATCCATGCCGAGTTCGTCCATCCGGTGCGCCATCAAGCGGTAAGCAGCCACCATCACGGGCGCGCGGGAGGCTTTCAGGGAAATTACGATATTTCGGAAGTCGAGGGATTCGCAAATTTTGATGAATTCCAGGGCCGATTCTACCATGCCTTCGGGGGTGTCGCCGTAGGTAAACAGCATCCGTTCGGCCAGGGAACCGTGATTAACGCCGATTCGCAAAGCTTTGCCTTGGTCGCGCAGGGAAATCACCAGAGGTTCCAGGGTTTCGCGGATTTTTTCGCCAATTTCGGCGAATTCGGCGTCGGTGTATTCGGTTCTGTCGGCTTTCGGCTTCTCGAACACGTAAAGTCCCGGATTGATTCTCACTTTGTCTACGTGTTTGGCCACTTCGAGGGCAATTTTCATGCCGTTGTGGTGGACATCGGCCACGAGGGGCACGGGTTGGTAGGTGGCGTGCAGTTTTTGCTTGATTTCGGCTAAAGCTTTGGCGTGGGCCATGCTGGGCACGGTGACGCGGACGATTTCGCAGCCAATCTCGTGCAAGCGCCGAATTCCGGCGACTGAACCGTCGATGTCGAGGGTGTCTTCGTTAATCATCGACTGTACGACGACGGGGTTGCCGCCGCCGATGGTGACGCTACCGACTTTGACTGGCCGGGTTTTGCGGCGTTTGATGGTGGTGTCGAAGGTGGGTTGGCTAGATGCGGTTTTAGTGGGGTTCGGCAGAGTTTGCATAACTGGTTGCTAGTGTTCTGTAATTAGAGTTTATAAAATTGTGTCTGCTGTTTTTTAGGTTGCCATAGAAAGGGTCTGTTTGGGCAATGAGGTTTTGGGATTTAGGATTTTTGATAGAAGTACGATGGCTACGCCCCGGCTTACGCCTACGAACTTGTAACTCACATTATGTAGTTTTGAGCGATCGGGCGATCGATTTTTTAGTATTAAAATTTAACATTCCGGGCGGGCAAGAGGCCCATTCCACAGATGAATCCGGGGGCTTGTTTAACAGTTGATAAATTTCAGGTACCATTTAAAATTATTGTGGGCGATCGCCGACTGGCAAAAATATCTAGATAGTTTTGAGTCTCAAACACTTATGCCAGTAGATTAAGGTCAATAGAATAAAAGGATAGAAAAAGGTGCAACAAGTGGCAGACCTTTCAATCCCTCAAAAGCTGGCGGCAAGATTCTCAACTTATCTTATCAAAATGTTAAAATTACTGATAAAGGCGTTGCCTTGGTTGAAGCTCATGTTCGCAGATTTAATCCCGTTGGTGAAGCTGAGCTAAGAATGGTTGAAAGGTTAAGAGGTATCACCACCCAGACCCTTGTAGCTGAGCCTGTTGATTTACGCTTTTATACTCACGAGTTACGCGAGTATCTCAGGTATAAAAAGCTTGGCTACCCAACTGGACAACCAGCCGACCCGGATCAGGCTTATGAACTTGGGAACAATGCTCACACAGCTACTCTTGAAGATTATAAATTAAAACAAGGATTCGGCGTTTTATTTCATCCGAGCGTAGAGGAATTTTGATGAAAAACCTAACTCAATTAACCCAGCTTGAATTAGTGCTGCTGGAATTAGTAGCTAAAGGTCAAGGAAAGTGGAGTTGGTACGAACTCGCGAATGCACTTTCCCGTAGAGATGTACCGCGAGAACCTGACATGATGGTTGTCTTAAAAAAACTGGCTGCTGATGGCTTGGTTCAGCGATATGTAGAAACAGGTTCGCCTCGCGATAGATGGGAATTGACAACTGAGGGGACGATTTTGTTGACAGAGGCAACTGCTTCTGAACAGACTACTTTATGCAAATATGTTGAAGTTTAACTTAGAAACACAATTTGTAGTTTGCATTAACAATCAAGACTATCAAGCATCCTTGGAAGTGCGAAAAATCTATCGAATCATACCCGATAATCGCGCTGCGGAACATCAATTTATCCGAGTTATTGATGAATCAGGTGAAGATTATTTGTATCCTGTCGCATATTTCGTGCCTATAGAATTGCCGAAAGCCGTAGAAGCAGTATTTGCATACACAAAGGTTCTGTAGGGGCGGGTTCACCAACATCTATGTCGCTCAATAACAATCTAAATAAACCCGCCCCCGCCCAATGAATTACTAGAATTCATTGGCGGATTTAATCTAAACTAGATGGGGAAATTCACCGAGAATCCGGTGGGTGGGGGCGGGTTTACAATATTTTTTGTTGTGTCTGATAAATTAGGGTGAACCCGCCCCTACAGGCGTAATAAATCATCCGAATTAATTCACGAAAATTATCTCAAATCCTCAACCGATTTAATTGTAGCCCCCATAAACTCCAGAAATCTCTCTCGCGGATGATGCGATCGCCCCTCCTCCCCAGCAAAACTAAAAAATGTACTTGCAAATCCCTTCACAGACCCAGGCTCAGCAGTTAAATAATCTGAGGTTTTCCATTGGACGATCGCACAAACTCACCAGCCACCCCTGTTAACAACCGCCGACCTCTAATTATCGCAGGAATTCTCCTCGGTATCGGTCAATCCGGCTTTTTTGACGGCATTGTGCTGCACCAACTCCTCCAGTGGCACCATATGTTTAGCAGCGTTAAAACCGATGCTACCGTTGCCGGTTTAGAATTAAATACCCTCGGAGATGGATTGTTTCACGCTGCGGATTGGTTGGTAACAGTGGCGGGAATCTTCTGTTTGTGGAGTGCTGTGAAGCGCAAAGATGTTCCTTTGTCAACTCAAACTTTTTTCGGTTCAATATTAATTGGTGCTGGATTGTTTGACTTTGTTGAAGGCATTGTTGACCATCAAATTTTGGGAATCCACCACGTCAAACCCGGTATCAACGAGTTAGCTTGGGATTTAGGATTTCTCATTCTTGGAGTTAGTTTAGCGCTGTTAGGTTGGATGCTGGTACAGAGGGAAGTTCCCGCAGATACTAAAGTTTAAATGAATGCAGAGATTGGGAATTATACCAAATCCGCGTTAAAAATCCCTGACTATCAGTTTAATATCCTGTCCGGTCAATTCCCTCCGCTTCGCTTCGCCCGAAATCAGGTAGGGGCGGGTTCACCAACAATATCTGCCAATAATTGACAATCTCAAAAACCCGCCCGGCCGGGATATTATGGTCAATCGATCGGACATGATATAACTCATCAGTTCATCCCGCCGCATCCAACCACGCAATCAAATCCTCTTGACTCCTAAAATCCAACAAAGCCTCTCCCAAATCATCTAACTTTTCTGCAGATAATCCCTGGATGCGAGTTTGAACTTCCTGTGTAACATCACCCACCCGCCGCACGATCTGACGCATAATTAATCCTATTTCCCCCTCAATTTTACCCCTTTCGATTCCCTGTTCTATCCCCTGTTGTATTCCTTGTTCGAGTCCTTGTTCGAGTCCTTGTTCGAGTCCTTGTTGTATACCAATTTCTATCCCTTTCATTACAGATCCAAGCTGATCTTGGATAAACATTTCTCGCTTGTCCAAATCTGCCGCTTCTTTGACAGTCAAATTAGCTCGTTTGGCAATTTCCAGCGCGGTATTAATCTCTTCAACAGACTCCAATGTCTCTGGTACTGCTTCCAAAGAGGGCGCGTTTTTCATAAAGTAAATCCATTTTTCCGGCAGAGTTTCAAGTTCATTCAATTCTTTTTTGAATTTCGGCAACTCCACAAACACTAACTTTAACTCGCAGTTGGGATAGACGAATTTCTCTTCAGTTTCTGTGAATTCAAAGTTAGAGATTAGTTTTTCGGTGTTTTCAAATAAGATAAAATCGGTGATGGTTAAAGCAATGACTGGATTTAATCTTAAGTAACCGTCTCCAGCTTTGAGTTGAGTTGAATAAGTTTTAGCTGCATTGTACACTACCCGTTTTTCAAAGGCGGCAACGTTGAGTACCTGCATTTCAACAATCACGGTTTTGTTGCCCGTAATCTTGGCTTTGACATCGAGGTAAGTGTCTTTCAATCCTGTAACGCTGCCGGCTGAATAAGGGTCAATGATTTCTAATTCTTGGATTGTTGGTTCTCCGTTATACAGCATTGCATTTAGGAAGCTGATGAGAATTTCTGGATGTTCGGAAGAAGCGAATATTTTTTTGAATGCAAAGTCTGTTTTGGGGCTGATGAAACGCATATATTTTAGAGGATTTTTTTTAACCGCAGAGGGCGCAGAGGACGCAGAGGAGGAGAAAAGAGAGGAAGATGGATATTGGCCAATATTGGAAGGGTTGGGTTTTGTTGTCTCCACCCAACCTGTTATCTGAATGCTTTTATCAGCCAGTGGCTTCAGTAGTAGTTGCAGGTGACATAACTAGCTTTCCAGTTATATCCATTGTTGCCAGTTTCAGCACTTCATTAAAAGCTAAACCCCGAATTTTGAGTTCCCACCGAATGCCTTTTGCTTTCATTCGCTTGGCTTTCCGCATATCGACATCAGCAGCTTTTTGATGCAATAGCAAATACTTCATTGCTGCTGTAGCTTCTACTTTTGTGGGAAATGCAATATAGGTGATGAATCCGCCCTCCCAATGATTGGCGTTGCGGACGCTGCTGATAGTCGCAACTCTCGGACTAAAGCGGTTCCAGTAAAAGTCGCTGTAGCCGATCGACTGTGTATTGACTTGGAGTTTGTTTGCCATTTGACTTAACTCCTCTAACCTTGTGTGTGGGGTTAGCAGTACCAATTTGCTGCTGTTACTATTATAGCAAATTATTTAGAAATTGGTAACTGTTGGCTGTTGGCTGTTGGCTGATGCCTAAAACCTCAATTCATATTCAGCAGTGACGCGATTGTCTCCTTGAAAATTACTGGAACTCCTGAGTAAAAGTTTATCGCTCAATCGATAGCGCACAGTAAATTCTGTCGGTTGATTTGCTGACAAAACTCGAATGATTGAGGCTGAAATATTGCGCGTGATGTCAAACCCAACTTCTAAACCTAAACCGAGAGAACCCGCACCAGAACTGGAACTAGCAGTTTGTGCTTCGTTACCTCTAATCCGAGTGGGAAATAAGCGAAATTCGCTCAATCCTGTGGCGTTGGTAATCGCAGATTGAAGGTTGTTCAATAAACCCGCACCGGCTAAATTTGCGATCGCCAGTGTACTGTCTCCCTGTCCCAAAGTCTGCACGAAACTGCCGCCCAACAGCGCTACAATCTCTGTGGACGATCGACTCGGAGAACTCCTTAACTCCAGACTTTCCGCCAACTGAGAAGCCCTTCCCTTCACTAACGCTTGAACTCGGACACTCCGCACATTGCCGAAACTTGTCGGTTCGTCTGCTATTTCAGAGGCTACAGATGTGCCGGGAGTGCGGAACCGCGTTACCTCCTGCACCGAAGTTGCTAATCTCACATCCAGTGTCGGATCGAGTCCTTGTGTTGGTATAAAGGTAGCAGTCTGCGCGTATCCTCGATCGAGTCTAAACTGCGTCGTAAACAAATTCACCGAGCCCGAAGTCAACCGAATCGTACCCTCCGGGCGAAGGTCATCTAAAGTTCCATTCACCGTCAAGCCCCCAGTCGCCTGAAAACTCAATATCGGCGCACTCGTTACCCGAATTCCCCGGTCCAAATTCAGCCGCAAATCGTTCAATCCAACTTCAAAGGAAGGGGAAGGGGAAGGGGAAGGGGAAGGGGAAGGGGAAGTCGCAGCAGAAGGGGAATCAGAAACCTCAGTCGCAGGGGAAGCAGAAGATGTCGAATCTGAATCGGAAGCAGAAGAGGAAGAAGCTAACTCAGTTCTGCCGCCGCCGGGACTCCGGAGAAATACTTCACCGTTGTACAGTTCAATATTACCGCTCAACTGCGGACGCCTAGCCGTGCCCCTTGCCTGCACTTGACCGACTACGCCGCCGCTGTACAATCCTCTGAGGTTCACTGCCAACTTGTCTAAATTTACAGCCAAAGGATTATCCGCATCGACATCGCCCTCAGCAAAAGGCACAGACAGCGGAATCACGCCCTGGGCGACAACTTCTCCCTGACTCAACTGTCCCCGAATTCCCTCTACCCGAATACGATCGCCCTCAAAGCGCATCGTCCCAGTCAGCCCTGTCAGCGGTTCTGGGAAGGCTTGCGCGCGGACGGTTGCATTTTCAAAATTCGCAATTCCTTGCGCTACAGGGTCTTGCAGCGTCCCTCCCACGCGAATTTGCACCTGTCCCTGACCGCTGACCCACTCAACTTGCGGAGTCAATACATTAATAATTGCCAAACCTTCATTTTGCAAATTCGCCCTCAAATCGATTTGATTGCTGTCAGCTTTCACCGCTGCAAACGGCAACTCAAAAGGCAAACTTCCGGCGACCTCAATCGGTTCGGTTTGAGTTACCAAAGCGCTGCCGCCAAAATTCAGGCGGGCATTGCTGTAACTGAAACTGCCGTCGGCTTGTTTAATCGGTTCTCCGTTTAGCGTACCCTCAAGCAAACTCAATTCCCCAGTGGCTTGCGGGTTTTCCAAACTGCCGGCCAAGTTCGCCCGCAAATTCAAATTTCCAGTGACATCCACAAAAGGCAATTCCACCAGTTTTGCTAACTCTTCGACGGGCACATTTTCTACGCGCAACTGCCCGGATTGAGCTTTTTGTCCGAGTTGTCCAGAAAAGCCGATCGCACTTTTGCCCGATCGAATTTCCAAAGGCAAAACAGTTAAAATCCCGTCCTGAAAACTGCCTTCAAGGCTGAACGTTTCAGCGACATATTCTCCCCACTGCCAGTTATCACCTTTCACATTAAATTGAGCTTGCACACCTGTTTGCAAAGAACCGGCGACAGCAATTTCCGCGCCAAAAGTGCCTTGCAATTGGGATAATGGAGGCAATCTTTCTGATGATTTTACTGCTTGCTGCTGCTGCAAAAGTATTTCAATTTCTGCCAAACGGCGCAACTGTTCGATTAGCGGGGATTCTGGTTCTCCCACTGCCACAGTTTGCACGTCGCCACTGTCACCGTAAACGGGAGGTTTTAGGCCTCTAGCCAAGTCGCCTAAATTGAAATATTGCAAAGCGGTTAAAACCTGCTGCAAATTACCTTGCTGGACGTTAACTTTCCCAGCAAATTGCGGGTTGGCGCCTGTTTGAACATTGCCGGAAATTAAGTATTGACCGCTGCCTTGGCGGAATATGCCATTTGTGAGAGTGGCGCTGCCGTTAGCGTAGCTAAATTCGGCTTGGAAACTGTCACCTTTAATGTAGCCGATCGCCGGTTGGGCGATCGCAATTTGTCCGCTTGCTTGCAAAGTCGCCGGATTTAACGGCATCTTCCAACCGGGCACATTTACTTGTCCCGAAACCGTACCAGTTATCGGCCCCAAACCCGCCTCTTTACCGGGTGATAGATTCAAAGCAGCGAGGGGAAAATCGCTTAAATTAACTCGCAAAGTTTCTCCCTCGGTTTGGCCCCTAGCCACAGATTCCCCGCGTTGAATTAAGAAAGATGTCGGCAGAAAAGATGGATTTAAAGCTACTTCGATTTTGTCTTGGCGACCGGCCAAACGCAAATCTACACTTTTCCCAGCATCGGCATTCACACTCCCCGCCAGTACCGGGTCAAAAGCGACTTGATTTACTGCTAAATCCCGCACTTCCACGTCGCCAACTAAGCTGAGGGCGGCGAGGGTTCCGGTGAGGCTGCCGGTAAAATCTACATTGCCGCGCAGGGGAAGATTATTCTCTGAAGGATTTTTGAGACCAATTGGTCTCAAAAATGCTAATTGTTCAGTCGGTAAGGCTTCCAGGTTAAAGTTGGCGAGTTTGACATCCAAATCTAAGTTGGAAATTGACGGCCCTCCTTTACCTTCGAGTTCGACGTTAACAAAGCCGTTTGCTGTCAAACCGGGAGTTGTGGCGTTCTCAATTTCCACCCGTTTGCCATCCCAATTAAATACTGCCTCAAAAGGTTGTTTCAAAAACGGCAATTCCGAGATGCGGAAACTGCCGCCGGCGCGAACATTTTGTAGGGGCGGTGCCCCCGTGTCCGCCCCAATCGCGCCGGATAAATTGATATTGCCGTTAAACAGTCCTCCAAGCTGCGGGAGATTTTGGGAACCAGAAACTACACCTTGGGCTTGCAAGCTTTGTCGCTGCGACTCAAAGGCTTGCTGGAAGCGACTTAGAGCAATTTGCTCGCCCTCAATTGACGCGCGCCAATTCCCCGATTCGGCGCGGCCTTTAGCATTGACAATTCCTCCGCCGTTGGCGAGTCGAATTTGTCCGTCGCCGTTGGCGGTGATGTTGTTGGCGGTTAGATTATCTACTGTTCCCAAAATGCGGACTTGGCCGTCGAGGGTTCCGTTAATTTCTGGCGGTAAATCCGCTGTCAGCAAACCTGTTTGTTTGAGGGTTTGTTCTAAATTACTGACGGCAATTCCGTTCGTTTCCAGCAATGCTTGCAAGTTGCCGTTTTCTAATTTGGCCGTAGTATCGATCGCCCCGAGTCGATCGACCACAATCACTCCTTCTCCACTAGCACTAATTCCCTTCGCTGTCAAGTTATCCAAACTGCCCGCTGCTTGGAATTCGCCGTTAACTCTGCCGTCAAATCCTTTAGGCAAAGTCGCCGTTAGTGGAAACAGTTGGAGATTGCGGATTGTTTGTTCTAAGCGACTGAGAATAACTCGATCGGCATCGGCGAAAGCTTGCCAGCGTCTGTCTTCTAATTTACCTCTAAAAGCAAGAGTACCGTCCCCTATATTGAGTGTGCCGCTGCTGCTGACGCCTATGTCAGCGGCGGTTGAATTATCAAGACTGCCGCTGGCTTGAATTTGATTGGATATTTGTCCGTCAATCGATTTTAGATTTTGGATTTTGGATTTTAGATTGTTGAGGTTGGCGACTGTTTGGGGATTGTCAGCAGCGAAAGCTAAGCCAACATCTAACAGGGGCAATCCTAAATCTCCTAAGCGCTTGATGGAAGTGCGATCGGTTTCTGCTGTTGCTTGCCAGTTTCCCGCTGCCAATTCTCCTTTAAAATTAACATCACTGCCGGCAAGATTGAGTCTGCCGCTGCCGATGGCATTGATGCTGCTAGCAGTCAAATTGTCAAGACTTCCCGATGCTGTAAATTGACTCGATAGCAGTCCGTCAATCGATTTTAGATTTTGGATTTTGGATTTTAGATTGTTGAGATTTGCAGATTGCTGATTTTCGGGATTGAATGCTGAAGCCGCATCTAAAATCGGCAGTGTCAAATCTACCAACCGGCTGATGGAAGTGCGATCGGTTTCTGCTGTTGCTTGCCAGTTTCCCCCTACCAATTCTCCGTTTAAATTCACATTGCTGTCGGCAAAATTGAGCCTACCGTTGCCAGTAACATTGATTCCGCCCGCCGTCAAATCGTCAACATTGCCCGCAACTTTAAATTCACCGGCTAGCTGTCCGCCTAACGATTTTAGATTTTCGATTTTGGATTTTAGATTGTCTAGATTTGCGGTCGTTTCCCGTGTTAAAAACGGCAAGCCAATATCAATCAATTGATTGACAGCTACTTTTTCTGTGTTGCCAAAAACTTGCCAACGACCAGATTCTAGTTCGCCATTAACATCAACAATACTGTCAGCAATATTCAGCGTTCCTTTGCCCGTCGCAGCGATCGCATTTAAACTCAAATCGTCCAGAGTGCCCGCAGCTTCGACGGTGCCGCTGAATACACCTGCTAGTTCAGGAGGCAAATTAAGGTCTGGCAGGACTTGCTGCAAACTGTTGAGATCCACGCCATTGCCCTCGCTCAAAGCTTGCCATTGACGGTCTTTTAGCGCAGCATCCACGTTAACAGAAGCGTCGCCAATTTTCACAACAGTATTTTGCAAATCCGCCGAATTTCCTCCGGCTCGAATGGAACCCGCAGCGGGGAAAGTCCCTTGCGGTGCTTGCCATTGAACTCTAGCTTGAATGTTGTCTAACGGGCCGAAAATTTGAGCTTTTGCGGAGACACTGCCAATTGTAACAGTAGCAGGAATGGGGAGAGCGTAAATTTTGGCTAGATTATCTGCGGGCAAGTTTTCAGCTTGCAAGTCAAACACCAAACCAGATGGAGAATTATTACTTCCCAAAGCAATATCAACTTGACCTTTCCCGCCAAGTTTACCCCCCGCCGCCGGCACTACCAAAATATCGCTCAAAGTCAAAGCTAAAGAGGAAAACGGGGGAATAGAAGATTGAGAATCGGGAGTTGGGGTTTGAGCCATTCTCCCGCGTTCCAATTTGAAGTTAGTGCTAATATTATTTAATTGCAGTCGATCGACCGTAGCGGGTTTTGTCGAGGCGATCGTACCTGTGAGCACCGGCATTGCAACTGTTCCAGTCAGCTTGGCATCCGCCTTCACTTCCCCTGCAACAGCTACGGGTAATACTACTTTCTGCCCTAACTCTGTCTCCACCGCACTGACAACACTTGCAAAAGCAACTGGTTGCACGTTAGTTGTTAGATTGAAGCTAGCGTTCTCCAAATTAAAATTAGTTCCAGTTGCAACTGTTCCTGCTATTCTAAGGGGAATTAGACCGTAATTAGCCGCCAGACTATCGACAATAAAATTAGTTCCCTGAAACCGCAACTGGCCGCTGCTATTTTGTATAGTTTGTTTCAGCGGACGAATACTCGCTTGCACTCCTCCAAAACTAGCCGTTCCGGTAATTCCCGATACTTTATTGTCTCGCACTTGCACGGTCAAATTGCCATTAGCAAGACCTTTTTGTAAAGAAATGCTGGAAAGTCTTAGCAAGCGAGCGAGGTCGGGCAAAGGCAAATTTTGACCCTGCAACTGCAGGTTAGTTTGAGCTGCAGGTAACATAGAATCAGCTTTAAGTATAAAATTATCGCGGTTAGTAAACTGACCGTTGACTTCGTAGAGAACGCGCTGATTTTGGTCGCGAAATAAAGCACTGCCATTTTTCAAATTTACAGAAATCGGAGCCGAACTTTTCTGTCCGACTGGGGGACTCGGCACCAAAAGCGCCCTGGCATTTTCAGCTCGAATTGCTTCAACTTCAGTTTTAAATAAACCCGGAGATTTCCGCTCTGCTGTGGGAAGATTAACCCAGCGGCCTTGAGCATCCTGTTCGATATAAGCGTTGGCTTGAACTAAAGTAATATCTAATTTGAGAGTGCGGGTGAACAGCAGTTGCAAAACCGAAAACTTGACTTTAACTGCTTCTGTAGAGGCGTAATCGGGATCGGTAGCAGTTGCAGGTAAAGTCGATCGGCCAAATCGCAAACTTGTCAGAGAAAATCCCTCCAAACGTCCGAGTTGCACAGGCCGCTTCAGCAACTGACTGACTTCCGTTTCCACCAAAGGAGCTAACTTTTCCCGCACCCACTGGTATCCTAGCGCCGCCCCAACCAAGGCGATAATGCCCAATCCTGTACCGCTAAGCAGCAGCAGACGCCACCAGCGGCGGTGGGGACGGGGTGCGAGTTGATTTTTGTTATCGTCCGAGTTAGTCATGGGTGTTTCTCAGAAATCAGAGAATTCAGGAATTAAGGGAATCAGCCGATTTTAGACAGGTATAATTTCTGCGATCCGCCAGCGTGGCTTCTGCCTTTGGTAGACTCACAAGTGAGCTCGGAAGTGCCGATCGGGCGTTAGCGTTGCTTGCAGCAGAGGATCGAATTTCAAGATTCACGTCCCACTCCGGGGCAGAGTCCAATAACCTTTACTAAACTTAATCAAAACACGCAACACCACCTAATACCAAGTCCTCCAACTCCCCTAAATCCTCTCGATCCCGCTAGTGCAGGCTCGGTGGTCAATCTAAAATCTAAAATCTAAAATCTAAAATCTAAACACGTCCCCCTCCAGGGTAGACTCCAGAAACCTTTACCGAACTTAATCAAAACACGCAACACCACCTAAAACCGACAGTCAATCTAAAATCTAAAATCTAAAATCGCACGATCGCTCCTAAGATAAAAAAACGGTGGTTAAGAAGGTCTTTAAAACTTATGCGAGTGTTCGTCTTACTCTTCAATGCCCGCACCGAGAATGAGGGAATTCATACCATTCAACTCGGCGATCGCAATAAAGTTCTGATGTTTGAGTCAGAAGACGACGCCACCCGCTTTGGCGTGATGTTGGAAGCTCAGGATTTCCCAGAGCCCACTGTCGAGGCGATGGACGATGAGGAAATTAAGGAGTTCTGCGATGATGTTGATTATGATTGGGAACTGGTGCCGGCCGGCGCGCTGGAGATTCCGCCAGAAAACAATGTAACACAGACTAAGTGGCAGCCGGAGCCGGAGCCAGAGCCGGAGCCGGATTCTGACGTTTCCCAAAACGAACTGGATTCGATTCGCCGCCGACTCGAAGGACTTTTGTAATAGTCATTAGTCATTAGTCATTAGTCATTAGTCAGCAGTTATTGGTAATGGGTAATGGGTAATGGGTAATTGCCTCTCTCAAAGGAAGTAGATTTAGCTGAGATGTTGCACCATTCTCAATTAGCCGTAGGGGCGGGTTCGCCAACAGCCTTAAAGCTTGCAAATAGGTTCTATAAACCCGCCCGATCCCACGAAAAATCCTCTTATTGAGATTGCTGCAAGATGTCAGTTTAGCCGATCGCCCGCAAGCGCAAATTTCGAGCCTTTGAGTCACGACTTCACCAAGCTCACCAGCGGGCAGGCAGTGCGTACCCTATTTTGTACACCTAATGACTAATGACAATGACTAATGACCAATGACCAATGACCAATGACTAATGACTAATCAAAAAACATGAAGAATTTGGAAGAACGGGGCCATCTGCTGACGGAACAGGTGAATGCCAACAGCGAGAATTTAGACCAACTCAGTTCGATCGAATTAGTGGACTTGTTCAACCGGGAAGACGCCCAAACCTTAAGCGCGATCGCCCGCGCCCGCGAACAGTTAGCCCAAGCGATCGACATTGCAGCCGAGTCTCTGCGTCAAGGAGGCCGCCTGTTTTACGTCGGTGCGGGTACTTCCGGGCGCTTGGGGGTGCTGGATGCGGCCGAGTGTCCCCCCACCTTCTGCACGCCGCCAGAACTCGTACAGGGCATAATTGCCGGGGGTGCGGGGGCTTTGGTGCGGAGTTCGGAGGATTTGGAGGATCGGGCTGAGGATGGGGCCGAGGCGATCGCCCACCGTCACATTAATAATCTAGATGTAGTTGTCGGGATTACGGCTGGAGGTACGACGCCGTTTGTCGCGGGCGCTTTGCAGGCGGCACGCCAGCGGGGGGCGAAGACTGTGTTTATGGCCTGCGTACCCGTCGAACAAGTGAATTTTGAGGCTGATGTTGATATTCGGTTGTTGGTTGGCCCGGAGGTAGTGGCTGGTTCGACGCGCTTGAAAGCCGGTACAGTCACAAAAATGGCTTTAAATATCATTTCGACTGGGGTAATGGTGAAGCTGGGGAAGGTTTACGGCAATCGGATGGTTGATGTGGCGGTTACTAATAAGAAATTGCGCGATCGGGCTGTGCGGATGTTGCAAGATTTGACTGATTTGAACCGGGATGAAGCGGGTTTTTTGCTCGAAAAAAGCGGCAAGTCTGTAAAATTAGCTTTGATGATGCACTGGACTAATTTGGAGAAGGAAGAGTGCGATCGCATTTTGGGCGAGTTTCAAGGCAATTTGCGATCGGCAGTAGCATCGATTGGTCATTAGTCAGTAGTCAGTAGTCAGCAGTCAGCAGTCAGCAGTCATTAGTCATTAACAACTGCCAACTGCCAACTGTCAACTGTCAACTGTCATTTGCGATATCGATGCAAAAAATTGTGAAATCTCTTCAGTGGATCTGATGTGATACACACTTTTGGTATTTTGGGCGCGATCGACATACTCGCGATATCTGGGAGTCAAATACTTGTGACACAACCAAAGAACGCGGTAACTATTAATTGAACTCTTCAAGATAGGGCTCTTGTCAGGCCAGCCTTCTGGTAGCCTAAAGCTACCTGTGATTAGCCGTTTAGTCACCCACCAGAAATGCACGTATAAGGGCAGATCGACAAAAACCAGACTATCCGCCTCGTTGAGTCGAAGCCAGACGGTTTCCATACAACCAAACCCGTCTATAATCCATTGGTCAGTAGCCAAAATTTTCTCATGGATACGCTTATATTCTTCATTGGGAACCTCAGCGCCCCCAGATTGATATTGAATCTTATCCAAGGGGTAAAGTGGCAAACCAGTGATTTCTGATAATCTCTTGCTTAGAGTTGATTTACCGCCTCCAGCGTTGCCAAACACGGCTACTTTTTTCATACTTACCCCTCTTAGGAATGATGCAAATTGTAGCAAGACTTGATAGAATCAGTATAACAATCAATCTATCTAAACAGCCCCCCTGATTATCCTCTCAAAATTCAACGTAAAGCGCTCTTGTTGTTAGATTCCCGACTTCTTAGAGGAGTCGGGAATCTGGAGATGATGTTTTTTAGGCGTTGACAAAAACAGAAGATGTAAGTTGACTTTGACTGACTCCCTGCACGATTCCCAAATAATTACTACCAGACTTAATCGCCGTAGAAGCGACACTTGCACCTCCATCCAACTGCAAACTCACAGATTCAAAAGTCAAATTGGCAAATCCGATACCGTCAGTCAAACCAATTTTATCCCCAGCCACAAAATCGGTAATCACATCCGCACCAATTAAAGTAGCCGAAGCAGACAAACCTCCTGCTAAGATAAACGTATCATTTCCGCCGCCGCCCGTCAGAATATCTTGCCCGCGATCGCCCGCCAACACATCGGATCCGTTACCGCCAATCAAGACATCATCTTCTTTGCCGCCGCGAATAGTATTGTTACCGTCTCCTCCGATTAGTCGATCGTTATCATTGTTGCCGCTGATAAAATCATTGCCAACACCGCCATCAATTAAATCGGATTCTTTGCCACCGGATAAGCTGTCATTGCCACCTGCGCCATTAATTGTATCCGCACCTTGCATTCCATTAATGCTATCAGCACCTTCTCCCCCCGTGATATTGTCTTTGCCGGAAAGGGCAAAAATTGGCAATCCCGCAGCATTTGTTGGTATTTGAGTATCGGCACTATCTGATAGGAAATAATTGCCGCCACTGGCTGTATTTTTGGGTGCTTGTGTCGGGCTGCCGTCCCCTGTAGCATTGGGTATTGGCGAAGTAATAGATATAGTGTTTGGTGTGGGAGTAGGTGTGGGAGTAGGTGTCGGTGTCGGTGCGGGATTGACACTACCGTCAAGAGAAGTCGCAAAAACTTGCGTCCAATAGTGATTCCAATTTTCTGTGCCAGTATCGTCGGCTAAGAAATAGTAACCAATCCCAATTTCTTTGATATTCGGGTTAAGAATGTTAGCCCGGTGGCCGCTGCTGTTCATCCACGATGATACAACTTGTTCGGGTGTAGAAGAGCCCGCAGCAATGTTTTCTGCCGCCGCTGAGAATTGATAGCCCGTTGCAGAAATCCGACTTCCTAATGACGAACCATCTTTTCCGGTATGGGAAAAGAAGTCTTGCAGTGCCATGTTTTGGCTGTGATTTGCCGCCGCATTTAGTAACTGAGTATTTAAGGTTAGCGGGGACAAACTCAATTTGCTGCGTTCGATGTTGGTAAGTTCTAAAACTCTATTAATAAAGTTTTGATTGGTTGGGCTTGGTGCTACTTGAGAGGCCGATCGCTCTCCTATTAAAATGTCAGAGGACTGATAACCGGAATTTTGTAGTTGTTCAAGCATGGGGACGTTCACGAGTTTTAAGAGTTTTTTTGCTGGTAGATGACTTACCCTCTTAACGATAGTTTCCCCGATCGCTAGCTGGCTGGACACAATTCAATAATTGTGTTAATCCCTGCCGCTGCTGTATCTATTTTGATTATAGCTGTTGTCAAAGTGTGGATGTCAAGAGCCCCGCTATGATTGGTAAAGGGAAGAGTACGCTCGAATTTAAGGATAGTTTCAAAGGAATTTGCGATGGGAGCATCTCAGTTTTGCATTTACAGTGCGAGCGTCCCCGCTCGCGTATTGTACAATACGCGAGCGGGGACG
>NZ_JAUBTI010000105.1:0-22523 GCF_036702415.1 Microcoleus sp. D3_18a_C4
TATTGTACAATACGCGAGCGGGGACGCTCGCACTACAATAAAAAAAATGCTTTTTACAAAACTGAGATGCTCCCTCAGAAAGAATGTTTTAACTTTTAACTTTCGACTTCTTATTGCCAATTATCAATTACCAATGACTGATGACTAATGACTAATGACTCTTGACTAATTACCATTTAGGTTGACTTTCTATCAAAAGTGTGGCTGCGATACTGTCTATCGGCTTTGAGAAAAAGTATCCTTGTCCGTATTCGCATTGCAGCGCTCTGAGTAAATTAAGCTGTTCGCTGGTTTCGATTCCTTCAGCAATTACATCCATGCCTAAATGACTGGCTAAAATTAAAATAGTCTGTACAATCGCTTCGTTGCCTTCATCTTCAGTCATGCGGCTGACAAAAGCTCGATCGATTTTTAAAGCATCAGTTGGAAAAGTGTGCAGGCGGCTCAAAGAAGAATAGCCAGTGCCGAAATCGTCAATATATAATTGAATTTCTAAATTTTTCAATTCCGCGAGGATAGCGACTGCTGATTCGGAATTCTCCATGATGACGCCTTCAGTAATTTCTACCTTTAAAGTGCGGGGGTCAAGCTGAGTTTCTTGTAAAATTTCGCGAATGCGATCGATTAAATCCGGTTGTTTAAATTGTTGGTTAGAAAGGTTGACGCTGACAGTCAACGGCGGATTTGCTGGGAATTTTTGGTGCCACTCGTGGATCTGACGGCAAGCCGATCGCATCATCCACCAGCCCATAGGTATAATCAATCTAGTTTCTTCAGCTACTAAAATAAACTCGCCAGGAGATACGACACCCCGCTGCGGGTGATACCACCGCATCAGCGCTTCAAAACCGCTGATTCTACCAGTAACTAGAGAGACGATGGGCTGATAGTAAAGCTGAAATTCCTGGGAGTCTAAAGCGCGTCGCAGGTCGTTTTCCAGTTGCAAAAGGGCGACGGCGCGAGTGTGCATACTTAAGTCAAAAACTTCGTGGCGAGCTTTGCCCAATCCCTTAGCATGATACATGGCAGCATCTGCATCTCGGAGCAGTTCTTCAGGCCGATCGTACAATATTGGGAACGGGGCATTGGGAACAGGAGAGTCAGAAGATAAGCAAGACAAAGAAGTTTCCCGATCGATATTTCCGAGATTTTCGGGACTCGACAGTTTGCTGGTTTCCCTTGGATACCGAGGAAAACCAGAACAAACAATCCCAATGCTAGCACTGGTAAAAACTTGATACTCGTTAAGGTAAAAAGGCTCTGCCAGTTCCGCCTGCACTCGTTCGGCAATCTGGATCGCATCCTCGGTGCTTTTGATATCTTCCAGCAAAATAGCGAATTCGTCGCCGCCGAGACGGGCAACGGTATCTCCAGCGCGCAAACAGATTCCCAGGCGCTGCGCGATCGCGATCAGCAACCGATCGCCCACTAAATGCCCCAAACTGTCGTTAACAACCTTAAAGCGATCGAGATCGATAAACAGCACCGCAAACAAAATCTCGGGGCGGCGTTTTGAAAGATCGATCGCGTGCCCCAAGCGATCCATAAATAAAGATCGGTTGGGCAAACCGGTTAGCATATCGTGCAAAGCATCGTGTACTAACTTATCTTCGGCTATTTTGCGGAGGGTAATATCTTCGACAGTGCCTTCGTAGTAAAGTAAATTTCCGTCAGGATCGCGAACTGCCCGGCCGTTCTCGGAAACCCAGATAGTAGTGCCGTCAGCGCGGTAAACTTGGGACTCGAACTCAGACACAAAACCGTGTTTTTCGATCGCGCGCAAAAACTCGACGCGGCGGTTGGGATCGAGGTAAAGTTGGCGGTCGATGTTGCGTATGTTCGCGATCAAGTCGGCGGCCGAGGAGTAGCCGTAAATTCTCGCCAAAGCAGGGTTAGCGCTGAGGTAGCGCCCGTCAGGCGTTATCTGGAAAATGCCTTCGATCGCATTTTCAAAGATACTGCGGTATTTCTCTTCCGCCTGTTGCAGCGCGAATTCTGCCTGCTTGCGATCGGTGATATCGGTCAACGTGCCGAGATAGCCTAGAACTTCCCCGCTTTGGGTAATTTCTGGCACTGCTTGCCAAAATACCCAGGTTGTGAAGTCACCGTTGCAAAAGCGGAACTCTAACTTACAGGGCAACTTGTCTGTGACAGCGCGATACCACTGGCTCAAAACACGATCGCGGTCTTCGGGATGCAAACTTTGGGCCCAACCTTGGCCTAGTGCCTTTGGCGCAGTCAATCCCGCCATCTCCAAAAATCGCTCATTGACGTACAAGCAATCTCCAGCAGCGTCGGCGCGGAAAATCCCGACAGGCAGTATTTTTGCCAAGGTGTAATAGCGGTATTCGCTTTCTAGCAGCGCGCTGGCAGCTACTTTAGTCTCGGTGATGTCAAACATTGCGCCTTGAAGGATAACAGACTTGCTTGCTTCATCGCGAACTGCGGTCGCTCGATCGCGGAACCAGACGACTCGGCCGTTGCGGGCGATCGCGCGGTATTCTGAAACCAGCGACCCCTCGCAGAAGATATCTTCTCCATCGCTGAATTTCTGTGTGGCGTTTTCAACTAACACGCGGTCACGGTCTTCTGGGTGAACGAGTTTCAGCCACAGGTCGGGATCGGCTCTCCATTCAGCTACAGAATAACCTAGAAAAGTCTCGATTTGCGGGCTGATGTAAAGTTTGGCAGCCTTGCGGTTGAGAGGAGAAATGTAGGTGACAGCGGGCATTTGTTCTACCAGGGCGCAGTATTTCGCTTCTACAGTGGAGAGTGCGGCTTCTAGGCGCTGCCGCTCTAATTCGGCGGCGGCCCGTCCGGCAAAGATGCTGAGAATTAATCGGAATTTGGCAAGATGTGCTTCCACCAGGGGTCGATCGTGGAAAATACAAATAATGCCTAAAGGTTCGCCGTAAGAGTTTTTCAGCAAGACTCCCAGGAAACTGCGCGCACCTGTAACTACCGGTCTGCGGTCTTCTGGAAAGGTTTCCCCAAGGTAGTCTGGACAGGAATACATTCCCCCCTCCAGCACCCGCGCTTCGGGAGTATTGGCGGTGTCGTACTCAAAGTTTGGCTGCTGCTGTCCGTCGCTCCAAAAACTGATAAGTTGCAATCTATCGGCAGCAGCATCGGTGCGTGCCTTCGACTTAATCGATTTGGCAGCGACGGCGGTGCGAACTCCGAGTGCTGAGGCTAAGTGGCCAACTAAAGCATCAAAGAATTCTGCTCCCCCCGGCGACTCAGTACCTGCTAGGATTTCGCCCAGCAAATCTTCCTCTAATTGCTCGGAAGCAGTAACTTTGGGAGGATTCTCGGCATTCGGGCGATCGAGATTTTCCCCCATCGAACCCGAAATGCTCAGACTTAGGGTTTTGCAGGTTCCAGGCCCCACAATAGGCGAAGAATTCACAGTTAGGCGCTGTTGCTGGGCGAAGAATACAGAGCGGCCCATACCTAAAACTTTACCCAAGAAGCTGTCAGTTGCCGGCCACCGATTTGAGTTGGGAAAAATCAAAAAGTTTTTCTGCATTTTCAATCCCGCAGATAAATCGTCTGGCTTTAATTCTGCCAACTGCCGTTGCTCTTGGGCTAGCGGTAGACTAGATGGCCTTCGCTGCCACTTGAGATAAATCGCGGACACCACGGCTAAAGTCGCCGATAATCCCAGAAGATATGCAAGAATCTCAAAGTAAAAAAATAAATCTAGATCGAACATCGATTAACACCGCTCGACAATTGTTGTAGTTATCTGAAGCCAATCTATTTAAAAATAACTAAGTATCGCCACGGATGGGTAACGAATACAAGGTCAGATCGCCGTGAAGGCGACAAGAGAGTTAACAGTTGACAAAAAACCGGGCAATACTTGACATTACCCAACTTTTTGTGGTTCTTTTCGTACAGGCTCAACCCGTACAGGTGACACTGCAAACCCATCTATACGGTTGTGGCACTCCTCTAAGGGTGAGTTTACGTTTACTTTTATAATCATATTTAACGCTGCATTCACATCAGCATTAATCCGACTGTCATTCAAAGACCGAAACCACCCACGTTTACCTCCCTTACCCTGGTAAGACTCTTGCTTACCGATCGGCTCTAAATCCAAAAATCTGCACTTATTTGTATAAGATGCTTGTGTAACTATTACCTTGATCCCGACTAACTCAGTTTTGTAAGTAATAAATTTTAGGAGATGGGTATGAGGAATTACTACAAAAGTCTGATGCTCTTTTGGTGATTTTATATTTTGTTTATTCCTCACATTTGTGCCAATAATTAACAGGATTATTTTCTCATACACCAACCGCTTGACCATCAAACTGGTTTGATGAAGGTAGTTTTCTAATCGCTTGTTTCGATTAAAGGTGATTTGCTGGATTTGGCGCGTCGTAGATTTTCCCGGATCAAGTTTTGACACTAAAAATGCTCGGCGCTGATTGAAACCTTGAGGGATTGATTTGAGATGTTTTTTATCATAGATAGTTGGAATAAATGTTGGCTTATTAGATGCCAAAGCGACGAGGCGATCGATCCCTAAATCTATACCTGCTATGAGGTGAGAATTTAAATCCACCAACGTTACAAGCTTTTGATGGGCAGCCTCAACAAAGTAGAGCGCTGTTTCAAGACCTATCCTTACCTTGATGACCTTTTGGGATTTTGTAGAAATTATTATGTCACTTTGAGATAAATGAAGTAGTCCATTATTTTTGTCACCTCCCCTTTTTTCTATCGATTGGTTATCCTGACTTAACCAGTTACGTCCCCAGATTGTATGTTTGTAGTGGGGGATGCTGGGGAGGAATAAAAATCGAGGTAGATATCGGTCAGAAGCTATTCTTGACTTTTGGCAATCCTCCCAATCGTGAACAACTTGTTTGAGAACTTGATTGCTAATTTTAGCAGGGAATGATTGAGAGCCTTCTGTAGGTTTTAATAGTGCAGATAACTGTCTGATAATTCTGGTATTAGCAACTTTAGAGCCAGAAGTAAAAAAGGGTTTCCTCATATAATATTTACCACGATCGGATAGATTTCGGGACAGAAACGATAAGTCATCAAACTGTTTATAAAACTGATGCTGCCGAGCTATGTAATGCCTTTCAACAACCCTCATAATTTTGGGGAGAAACGAAAAGTTTTTTGTTGCTTTGCTAAGCAAGATACAATAAAGTCTAGGGATTATCTGATCTAGTGTAACACCCATGATGAAAGCTATCGTTTTTCAAACCCCCGGAAGCCCGTCCGTATTGAAACTGCAAGATATCCCCGCCCCTACTATACAAACAGAAACAGATGTTTTGGTACGGTTGCGAGCGGCGGGTATCAATCCGATAGATACTAAGTTGCGATCGCGCGGCACTTTTTACCCCGAGAAAACTCCTCACGTTTTGGGGTGCGACGGTGCCGGAGTCGTAGAGGCTGTCGGTGCTGGTGTGCAAAGTTTCCAAGTGGGAGACGAGGTTTTTTTCTGCAATGGCGGTTTGGGCGGGTCGATCGGTACTTATGCCGAGTTTGCCGTTGTAGACGAACGCTTTCTCGCCCTCAAGCCGGCTGCTTTAAGTTTTGCCGAGGCGGCGGCGGCACCGTTAGTTTTAATTACAGCTTGGGAATCGCTGTACGATCGAGGGCGCTTGCAAGCCGGTCAAAAGGTGCTGATTCAAGCTGGTGCCGGCGGTGTCGGCCACGTCGCGGTACAGTTGGCAAAATTGCAGGGTGCAGAGGTTTGCACAACTGTTAGTTCTGAGGAAAAAGCCAATTTTGTCAAGCACTTAGGTGCAGATTCAGTTATTTTATACAAAAACACCAATGTTGTCGATGAGGTTTTGACTTGGACTCAAGGACAAGGAGTTGATTTGGCTTTCGATACAGTCGGGGGAGAAACTTTTTACCAAACTATTCCGACTGTGAAAATTTATGGAGATTTGGTAACAATTTTGGAACCCGATCCGGCTTTGGGCAATTTGAAAACAGCGAGAATGCGGAATCTGAGAATTAGTCTGGAATTAATGTTGACACCGATGCTGGAAGGTTTGGTGGAGGAACAGGAACAGCAGGCTCATATTCTGCAGAAGTGTGCTCGTTTGTGCGATCGCAACTTGCTAAAAATTCACGTCAGCAAAACTTTCCCTCTTGAAGAAGCGCAAGCCGCTCACGAACTGTTAGAAACAGGCTCAGTAACTGGTAAAATAGTGCTTGAAATTGGGGGTTAAAAATGCGGATGCTTAAATAAATAAGAAATTCACAACTGATATCATGTCCGGTCGAGGAACCGCGATTTTTGTAGGGCGAGTTCACCAAGAATACCTGCCAATAATTGACAATCTCAAAAACCCGCCCCGACCGGGATATTATGGTTAATCGATCGGACATGATATGAAATTATTGGATAGAAAAGTGCAAAATCCTCGTTAATAATTTTGAGATAACTCTGGCTAATTCGACGACCAAGGTGAATCTTTGTTTTCTATCAAATCCGTTGGCATCGGAATGATTCATCTGTCTCTTCCGTTTCTCTGTATCCTCTGCGCCCTCTGCGGTTTAATAATTCCAATACCACCGGAATTCATATTATTAGGCTGATGATTAAAAAGCTGGCAGCCTAAAAGATGTCAAATCGGTTCTATAAAAAAGAGCAAAAACCGCATAGGGAAAATGCCATTGTCGATCGATAAATTTGGGCGTCAACTGCTGAAGTTGACACCACGAAAGGCACGGCGCCGTATCCTAATGTTGGATAACTAAGGAATGAGAATTAAATAACTTCCACAAGTTTGTGGGATGGGCGTCCCGCCCGTCCAAAAAAGACGGGCGGGACGCCCATCCCACAATAACAATTAAAATTGTAAGTTATTTAATTCGCGAGCCTAACGGCGATTTACTTGTAACCAAATTTCCAGCGTCACCAGCAGCCACAGCTTCAGCCCATAGCGGGGAAAAACTTCTCCACGATAGTTTAGCCACTCGCGGATTAGTGTTCGATCGAGGTAAGGCGCGATCGCCGCATGACGATTCAGCAACAACGATCGCGCTTGCCGCTGCCAATCCCTCAAAAACCACTGCTGCATCGACATCACCATGCCAGTTTTCGGACGGTTGACAATCACATCGGGCAGCAAATCCGCCACAGCAGCTTTGAGAACCGCTTTTTCCTGCGCGCCCGAAAGCTTATATTCTGGCGGAATTTGCAAACTCAGTGCCACCATCCGCGAATCAAACAAAGGCGATCGAGCTTTTAGTCCCGCCGCAGCCGTGAGATTATTCACCTTAGTCAAAATGTAATCGGCTCCTTTAAACTCAATGTTGAGCCGCATCAGCCGATTCAAAAACGTCGTTTCTGTCTGTTGCAATTCCTCAGCAAAGACGGAAGGCGCATTCTTCACCTTTTCCCAAACCTCCGGCTTCAGCAAACGTGGCAAATCCACATAGCATTTTTGAAACGAAGTCAAGTAAGCTGCGATCGAATCTGGTTTACCCTGAATTGAACCATACAAACTGTTGAGCAGCATCGGCTTATTTTTCGGCCCGCCAAAGCACGGATCGCCACCTTCGCCATTCAGTACCACGTCTGCGAATTGCTTTGCCGATCGCCCCAACAGCAAATTGGGCACCGTCAAGCCTTCCCCCACCGGATCATCCATCGCCGCCAGCGTTTCCGGTAGCAACTCCCAAATTTGCTTTGGCGAAACTTCTAAAATATGGTGCTCAGTGCCACAATGTGCTGCAACGATGTTGGCAAATTCAATCTCGCTGGGATATTGAGCGCCAAAGTGCATCGAAAAAGTGTGTACCGGGCGATCGTGCAGCCTTGTGGCGATCGCGGCGACGCAACTTGAGTCAATACCACCCGAAAGATATGCTGCGACTGGTTCTCCCGCTGGTAGCGCTTCCTGCACCAGTTGTTCCAAAAGCGATCGCACTTGTTGACTATGCCATTCCAAAGGGCGATCGGCGTTAGTAATTTGCTCCTGTGGCTGCCAGTATCTCTGCGCCTCAATATCCGGTAAGT
Source organism: Microcoleus sp. D3_18a_C4 (assembly GCF_036702415.1). NCBI lineage: Bacteria > Bacillati > Cyanobacteriota > Cyanophyceae > Oscillatoriales > Microcoleaceae > Microcoleus > Microcoleus sp. D3_18a_C4. The sequence goes on from NZ_JAUBTI010000105.1 coordinate 8,012, forward strand.
ACAGGTAGCTACCGGGCCGCAACTCTCGCACCGCTTCCCACAGCGTTTGTGATCCGGGTACAAAGGCACAGCACAAGTAGTCGCGCAAAGCAACTAAATCAAGTTCTCGATCGTGATACGGATTGAGCGATCGCAGTCGAGGCGCAATATGGCGAGTCGTTCCCGTGCGAGTGTAATACAGCGTTTTTGCTCCCACGCGATCGCGCCCCAGACACAAGGTTTGCTCGTCTCGATCCCACACAGCAAGGGCAAATTGTCCTTCCAATAAGCTCAAAGTTTGAGGGCCGGATGTTTCCCATAACTGTCCGACGATCGCCAAATCGGTCAATCCATCAGTATCAATTTGTTGTTTGACTAGCAAAGTGCGATCGAAGCAGCAGTCACCAATCAGCACAAATCGCTGATTGGGGCTGAAGGTGGGTTCAGCTCCGATTATGGCAAAATCGGAAGTTTCCCAAGTTGCAGGGTGCGATCGGGCTTCTGGGCCCCAAGCAATGACCCAATTAGGGTAGATAGACTTCTGATTTTCCATTGATTTATTAACCTTTTTATGGACGGGCAGGATGCCCATCCCACAATAAATTCACTCTTTGTGGAACAGGCATCTTGCCTGTTGCGGGCAGGATGCCCATCCCACAATAAATTCACTCTTTGTGGAACAGGCATCTTGCCTGTTGCTGACGCCAGTAATCGGAGAATTGGGATAAATCGCAAGTGCCGCCGTCTGTAAAACCGGGAAAAACAATTGATTTATTAAGCTTTTTATGGACGGGCAGGATGCCCATCCCACAATAAATTCACTCTTTGTGGAACAGGCATCTTGCCTGTTGCTGACAGTGGTGCAAGTTAAAAAATGTTTGAAAGTAACTTATAAATCAATCTAAAAATAGCTGTTCCAGCGATCGCACCCAAAGCACCCAACCATCCCACAAACAACACGCCAGTGATCGGAGAATTAGGATAAATCGCAAGTGCCGCCGTCTGTAAAACCGGGAAAAACCACAGCAAAGCCAGAGTACCTGCACCAATAATCAACATCTCAGTTTGTTCGATCGCCCTGCGGTACTGGCCGTAAATCAAACCCGCCACAATCATCCCCAACAATCCGATACTCAAGCCAGGAGAGGGCAGCAAACTCGTCAGGGCGATCGCCAGCACTCCCGCCTCAAAACCCGTAAACGCCGCCCCCGACAAAACCTCCCAAATCGAAAAAGTCGCTCTCTGCGAAGGTTGCAGCCCTCCGGGAGGTGTAGCAGGAACAGGTACAGGAGGCTGCTGAGTCGGTGGTAGCTGCTGAGTCGGTAGGGGAGTCGGAGTCCGTAGGGTCGGTGGCTGCACGACGATGTTAGGCTGTTGAGGCCGAGACATCAGAGCAGCTTCCACCTCCGCTGCAGATTGAAAACGCTGGCTGGGAGCTGATAATAACATTCGATCGAGAACATGAGCCAAACGCGAACTTACCTGCACCCGCGACTGCCAATTCCATTCGTTTCTGTAACTATCAAACAACTCCGTCGGCTGCAAACCGCTCAGCAAAGTAATACAAGTCACAGCCAAAGCATACAAATCGGTTGCCGGATAAACTTCTTGCCCGCTCATCTGTTCTGGCGGAGCGTAACCCAAAGAATAAATACCAGTCGAAGCTTTTGCACTCCCAACACTTTGTGTTACTTGTTTAACAGCCCCAAAATCTAATAAATAAAGCCGACCGTTTTTACCCCGCATAATATTAGCAGGTTTAATATCCCGGTGAATCGAACCGCGAGAGTGCACAAAATCGAGAACCTTCAAAATTTCCCGCAGCACCTCCACGGTTTCGGCCTCCGAAAACCTGCCTTTAACAGCTAGTTCATCCTCCAAATTTTGACCGTCTATAAATTCTTGAACCAGATAGAAAAACTGATCGTTTTTTCCCGGCTGCAAACTCGTAACAGTCAGCTCAAAAAAAGCCAGCAAACTCGGAATTTGGGAATGTTCGTTTCCCAGTTCTTCCAGCACCGCCGCTTCCCGTTCAAACAGAGTTTGAGCGATTTTTAGCTGGGGCGGAGTCAGACTTACCGACGGCTGCAAAAGTTTAGCAACGCACTGCCGCATCGCGGGAGTATAGCGGTCTCTGGCCAAAAATGCCGCCCCAAAACCGCCTTGACCCAACAACCTCACGGGCAAATAGCGCCCGCTCAAAATCATGGGCATCCCGCAAGCGGTGCAAAACTTTTGCTGCACCGTTTTCAGCCGCGAACTGTCATCGAGGTCGGGAAAATAGTTTTGAGGGCGCGGGCAGCCCGGTCGGGTGCAGTAAACTTCCATTTTTGTTTGCTAAGAAGAAGGAAGAGGGAAGAAGAAAGAGGGAAGAGGGAAAAGGGAAGAATGAAGAAAAAGTGATGGTTAAACCAAATTTCGATTTCTCAACTAACCGCGAACTGCTAACTGCCAGCGACCTAAGAGATTAACTTCCCGCCGAGTTGGGAGTTGCTATTTCTATGAATCCCAAATCGAGCGCCGGGGGTTCTTTCTTCTCCAGGATGGTCGAATAAGTGGCAAACTGGGGCAAAATTTCATTGCTGAAAGCCTCTGCTGCTTTAGAACGGTAGCGGTTGGGGTTGTAAATCAGCGACAAAATGCGAGTTACCAAAACTTCGTCCATTTGAGATTTGTGCAAGACGCCCATTAGCAACTCTTTTTCGATCGCCGAAACCGACACAAAAGCAGCTCCCAGCCCCGACTGAACGGCATTTTTAATGGCTTCGATCGAATTTAGCTCCATCTCTATTTTCAAGCGGCGCGTGTCTATGCCGCAGCGAGTCAGTACCTGATCGATTACTTTGCGGATCGTAGACTGCGAATCGAGGGATATAAACTGCAATTTGTAAAGGTCTTCTTTTTGGATAGTTTCTTGTTGTACCATCGGGTGAGATGGAGGGAGAATCAGAGCCAGTTCGTCCTCAGCGTAAGGAACAATTTCTAAAGCTTCTACAAGTTCGGTAGGAATTTCTCCGCCAACAATTGCCAAATCGATTTGCCCGTTGGCTACACTCCAGGCCGTGCGGCGGGTCGAGTGAACGTGAAGCTGTACTGCTACATCCGGATACTTTTGGCGAAACATCCCAATCATCCGGGGCAGCAAATAGGTTCCCGTTGTTTGAGAAGCGCCGACGATCAAAGTACCGCCTTGGAGATTTTGCAAGTCTTCCAGAGCTCGACAAGTTTCCTGACAAAGCGATAAAATTTTCTCGCCGTAACTCAGCAGCAAGTGTCCGGCTTCGGTCAGTTGAGCTCGCCGCCCCCCCCGGTCAAACAACGGCACGTCCAATTGTCTCTCTAAGTTTTGCACTTGCAAGCTAACTGCTGGCTGGGATACATAGAGGCTGTCCGCAGCGCGTTTGAAGCTTCCTTCAGAGGCGATCGCCTTGAGAATGCGTAACTGGTCTAAAGTGAAAGGAAGGTCAGACATATATCTAAATTGTCAGTAGGTTTAGGGGCGGGTCTTCTGTCAATCTCTGCGGTCAATCGACAAGCTGGTTCGATTTGGTGTGCAAAAGTCGGAGTTGACTTGGATGCCAGTCATTTGGCTGCAACACACGCAACCTTAAAGTCAGTTGTACTCGTCCTCTGTCTTCGGTCTTTAGTTGCTATTGGCTCACTAATGACTGATGACTGATGAGTGATGACTGATAACCGCTGAATGCTCCCATAGATACTTTGTGACACAAATTGGCCGAGAATCAATAACTTTTCTTAATATTTGCAATGACGATCGACTTGGCGCTCGACTCCCACTTAGTTATTCTGGGTCTGTTACTGGTTTTTGCGATCGCCCACAGCGGTTTAGCAGCCCTCCGGCCCAAAGGTGAAAAGCTGATCGGGCCGAGACTTTACCGCGTTTTGTTTGCCCTTGTCAGTTTGCCGCTAGCCGTCATTCTGATTGTCTACTTTTTCAACCACCGCTACGACGGCGTACAGCTTTGGCAAGTACAGGGAGTACCCGGAGTTAAACCTGCAGTTTGGATACTTTCGGCAATTTCCTTTCTGTTTCTGTACCCAGCAACTTTCAACCTCCTAGAAATTGCCGCCGTCCAAAAGCCCCAAGTTCACCTCTACGAAACGGGCATCATTCGTATCACCCGTCACCCGCAAATGGTGGGACAGGTGATTTGGTGCGTCGCCCACACCCTGTGGATTGGCACTAGCTTTACCCTCGTCACTTCCATCGGTTTGGTACTTCACCACCTGTTCGGAGTGTGGCACGGCGACAGGCGACTTCAGGCTCGTTTTGGAGAATCCTTTGAAACCATCAAATCTCGAACCTCAATCATGCCTTTTTTGGCAATCCTACAAAAGCGTCAAACCCTTGATTTGCTTGAGTTTCTGCGCCCTTCCTATCTAGGTGTAGTCATTTTTACGGGCCTGCTGTGGGAAATTCATCCTTTTTTGATGCGTGTCACTAGGAACATATACTGGTAGCATGATCCCTAGGATAGAAAAAAATTATTAAATTTTGAGGGCTCATGGTGTTGTCGGTTAGCGAACGCACTTTTGCACAAGAGGTGTTTCAAGCCTCTACCCCCGTTTTAGTTCACTTTTCCGCCCCCTGGTGCGGTTTGTGCCGCGCGATCGACCCCACGCTTAAGAGTTTTGAGGCACAGTGGGCAGAAAAAGTCAAGCTTGTAGGGGTGAATGCCGATCAATGTTTCAAGTTGGCCCATACTTATCGGCTGACAAGTCTGCCCACGCTGATTTTGTTTGAGGGCGATAAAGTTCGATTTAGATTTGAAGACTACCAAGGACGCGAGGAACTGCGGCGGACTCTGGACTCCTGGATGCTCGCGGCTCAGGTAGCTTCCCCATCTCAACGGCTGCAACTTCAGGAAGTAGCCAAGAGGTAACGGTTCCAAGGCTTTCGGCTCTTGTGTACAATGCCTTCGGCTTTTAGGTCGGAAGCAGAAGGCATTCCCCATTTGTCCCTCAACCATGCCACACCAAAATAAATCTCGCCGTCTTGAAGGTACAGGACTGTGAGATTTGTCGTATAGTTTTCGTTTGCACCGGAATAATTTTCGGCGTTTAGTGCGATCGTCTCGCCCGCGATGAAAAAAGTAGTGCGATCGTCTCGCTCGCGATCGCATTCGGCTATAGCAATACTTAAAGAATTGGATCAAGTATTTTGGCCTAGTCGCGCAGGCGTGTGCCACAATTTGTAAAGAATTGTGGCAATATCTAGTAGAAACTTTAAACTACCTATCAGTCATGGAACTGCTTTATCAATACGCTTGGCTGATCCCAGTCCTGCCACTGGCAGGCGCAATGCTAGTAGGTCTAGGCTTAATCACCTTTAACCAGGCAACCAACAAACTCCGACAAGCGAATGCGATATTAATCGTCTCCACACTCGGAGGGTCAATGGTACTCTCTTTCGCATTGCTGTGGAGTCAACTACAGGGCCACGCACCCTACACCCGCAGTATTCAGTGGGCTTCTGCGGGCGACTTCTCGCTGAATATGGGCTATATCATTGACCCCCTGACGGCGGTGATGCTGGCGATCGTCACTACGGTCGCCTTTTTGGTGATGATTTACACCGACGGCTACATGGCTCACGATGACGGGTACGTGCGCTTTTACGCCTACCTGAGCATCTTCAGCGCGTCGATGTTGGGTCTGGTAATCAGCCCGAACATCGTTCAGATTTACATTTTCTGGGAACTGGTAGGTATGTGTTCATACCTGCTAGTCGGATTTTGGTACGATCGCAAACCCGCTGCTGACGCTTGCCAAAAAGCTTTTGTCACCAACCGCGTCGGCGACTTCGGCCTGCTGCTGGGCATCCTCGGCATTTACTGGGCAACCGGCAGCTTTGAATTTGAGGTGATGGGCGAACGCCTGCACTCATTAGTCGAATCCGGTGCTCTTTCGGCGACTCTGGCGACAATCTTCGGCGTCCTGATATTTTTGGGCCCAGCAGCCAAATCCGCTCAATTCCCCCTCCACGTCTGGCTCCCAGACGCAATGGAAGGCCCGACACCGATTTCGGCCTTAATCCACGCCGCGACAATGGTAGCCGCCGGCGTATTCCTGATCGCTCGGATGTACCCAGTGTTTGAAGGGCTGCCTGCAGTCATGAATTTGATCGCGTGCACCGGCTGTTTTACGGCATTTATGGGTGCTTCGATCGCGATTACCCAAAATGACATCAAAAAAGGCTTAGCCTACTCCACCATCTCCCAACTCGGCTACATGGTGATGGCAATGGGCGTCGGCGCTTACAGTGCCGGACTTTTCCACTTGATGACTCACGCTTACTTCAAAGCAATGCTGTTCCTGTGTTCAGGTTCAGTGATTCACGGTATGGAAGCAGTTGTAGGCCACAACCCCGCACTCGCTCAAGATATGCGAGTCATGGGCGGCTTGCGGAAATATATGCCGATTACCGCTTCTTGCTTTTTAATCGGAAATTTGGCAATCTGCGGAATTCCGCCCTTTGCTGGTTTTTGGTCAAAAGACGAAATCCTCGCCAGCGCCTTCGCAGCAAATCCCGCTTTGTGGGCTGTTAGCTGGCTGACGGCGGGGATGACCGCGTTTTATATGTTCCGAATGTATTTCAGCACCTTTGAGGGCGAATTCCGGGGCAATGACAGCGCCATCAAACAGCAACTTCTGCAACCGGGTTTGGTTTTCGGCCCTGGAGCGATGAACGTTAAGGAATTGGCATCAACTGGCGAAAGTCACGACGAGCACGACCATTTCCCTCACGAATCTCCTCTGACAATGGCTCTGCCATTGGTAGTGTTGGCAGTACCTTCTGTGTTTATCGGTTTTCTCGGTACGCCGTTTGCCAATTATTTCGAGCAGTTTGTTCGCGCTCCAGGCGAGTCTCTCGAAGAAGTTTTGGAACACGCTGCTGAGTTCAATTTGACGGAATTTTTGATTATGGGCGGAAGCTCTGTAGGTATTGCTTTGCTGGGCATTACTTTGGCTTCTCTGATGTATTTGAGCCGTAAAATTGACGCAAGTGCGATCGCCCAAAAAATCAAACCGCTTTACGAGTTCTCCCTCAACAAGTGGTATCTCGACGATATCAACGATTTTCTCTTTGTCAAAGGCAGCCGCCGTTTAGCGCGGCAAGTCATGGAAGTGGATTTGCGAGTCGTCGATGGTGTAGTCAACCTGACCGGTTTGGTCACGCTGATTACCGGCGAAGGTTTGAAATACTTTGAGAGCGGTCGCGCTCAGTTTTATGCCCTGATTGTGTTTGTCGCAGTTCTGGGTTTTGCGATCGTGTCTGGAGTCAGTTAAATCGGTAGGGACACGGCCTTGTCCATTGGTGTCAACAAACAGGTAAAACCGATAGTCCGACAGTCCGACAGGGAATGAATTCCCTGTCTCAAAGCTAAAGTCCTCTCAAGAGGACTGAAGAACTCCTTCAAACTCTTATTGTGGAACAGGCATCTTGCCAGTTCAATACTGGCTTTTTTGGAGATATCTATTAGTCCTCATAGCGAGGACTTTCGCTATTAGCCAGGGGTTTCAACCCCTGGCGGACTCGCGGACTTGCAGATGTTCGGCTTAAGTTTACACGCTTTGGGCATTGCCGTATCCCCAGTAGGAGATATTTGAAGAAATGGTATTATCTCAATAACTCACCATTGACAATTAGCCAATAGAAATAAATCTTTCATTAAAATTCACTGTTGCGATCGCATAAATTGTCCAAATAATAGCAAAAAAAAAATGTTCCGTCTAAAGAAAGTATAAAATTTCGGCTAAAATTGGCAAAATGTGTTTAAACCTAATAACTGATGGATCATTTTAAAACGCAATGGATACAGCTAACTTTCCCTGGTTAACAACAACAATTCTGTTTCCCATTGCTGCGTCCTTGCTGATTCCTTTAATTCCCGATAAGGATGGCAAGACGGTGCGGTGGTATGCCCTAATTGTCGGTTTGATCGATTTTGCCCTACTTGTTTACGCTTTTTACACTCAGTACGACTTCAGCAATCCAGATTTGCAACTGGTAGAAAGCTATACTTGGGTGCAGCAACTCGATTTGAATTGGTCGGTGGGTGCTGACGGTTTATCGATGCCGCTGATTTTGCTGACTGGTTTTATTACTACGCTGGCTACTTTAGCTGCTTGGCCTGTCACATTTAAACCGAAGCTTTTTTACTTTTTGATGCTGACAATGTACGGCGGCCAAATCGCAGTTTTTGCCGTGCAGGATATGTTGCTGTTTTTCCTAGTTTGGGAACTGGAATTAGTCCCGATTTACCTGATTTTGTCCATCTGGGGCGGCAAAAAGCGGCTCTACGCAGCAACTAAGTTTATCCTTTACACCGCAGGCGGTTCGCTGTTTATTTTGCTGGGCGCGCTGACGATGGCGTTTTACGGGGATACGGTGACTTTTGATATGCGGGCGATCGCAGCTAAAGATTACGCCCCCAATGTAGAATTGCTCCTGTACACAGGTTTCTTAATAGCTTACGGCGTCAAACTGCCGATTTTTCCGCTGCACACTTGGCTCCCTGACGCTCACGGCGAAGCAACCGCACCCGCCCACATGTTGCTAGCAGGAATTCTCCTAAAAATGGGCGGCTATGCTTTACTGCGGATGAATGCGGGAATGCTCCCGGATGCTCACGCTGTCTTCGCACCCATCTTGGTAATTTTGGGCGTGGTTAACATTGTTTACGCCGCCTTAACTTCTTTTGCTCAGCGCAATTTGAAGCGAAAAATTGCTTATTCTTCGATTTCGCACATGGGGTTTGTGCTGATTGGGATAGCTTCGTTTACCGATTTGGGAATTAGCGGTGCAATGCTGCAAATGGTTTCCCACGGTTTAATCGGGGCGAGTTTGTTCTTTATGGTGGGCTGCACTTACGATCGCACTCACACGCTCATGCTCGACGAAATGGGCGGTGTAGGACAGAAAATGCGTAAGGTTTTTGCGATGTGGACTGCTTGTTCTATGGCTTCTTTGGCTTTGCCGGGAATGAGCGGTTTTGTAGCAGAATTGATGGTGTTTGTGGGTTTTGCAACCAGCGATGCTTACAATCCTGTGTTTAAGGTTTGTGTGGTATTTCTAGCTGCTGTCGGGGTGATTTTGACTCCGATTTATCTCCTGTCAATGCTGCGTGAAATCTTCTACGGGCCTGAAAATAAGGAATTGTCGGAACACGAGGAATTGGTGGATGCGGAACCGCGAGAAGTGTTTATTATTGCGGCTCTGTTAGTGCCTATTATTGGCATTGGTTTGTATCCTAAGATGCTGACTCAGGTTTACGATGCGACTACTGTACAGTTGACTGCAAAGTTGCGCGATTCTGTGCCGTCGCTTGTGGCTAAGGCTGCTACGGATAAAACTGTGTCTTTGCGCGCACCGGCGATCGAGCCGAGTAAGTTGTGATTTGAACGAGATTTAGGAATAAAACCCCCAAACCCGATTTTAAAATCGGGTTTGGGGGTTTTATATTTTTTTGGGGCTGGAGCTTGTCTATTAGGCGTTGCTTAATACAGGTATGAATTCAATATTTCCCAATTGCTATAAGCCCAGTATGGTGAGTTTTGTAACTTCAAGCGAAAAGTTGATTCATACCGTGAATCAGCAACGCCTTAGAGGTTCGCATCCATTTGCGATGATGTTATATTTGAGATGTTCCGTCTTAACAATTTGATACTCAAAGAGAATGACAGAATATAATATTTTAAAGCATTATGTCCAGCCACTTTATCTCAACGTTTTACACGGTAACTTTTTACGACGGATTGACAAAGAAGATGTAGATGCGTTTGTGGACTCGACAAGAGTTGCTTGATATGAAGTAACTGACAAAGAACTTATCCAGATGTATAATGGTTGTTGGAGACATACAATTACTGCAAGTTGGCTTTGTGGAATTGGGCGCTTTCCACACCATCTCAAGAAAATTGAAAGTTTGCTGATTCCAAGTCAAACTTGTTATGCAGGACAATTTCATTGTTTTGCATTAGCTCGTTTTGATGATGCTGAGTCGGTAAGAGTTTTGCGATCGTATCTCGACACATACTTACCCGTTGGTGAGCGACAATACGACCAAGAATGGGCTATTGGAGCCTTACGGTGGTTAGATCGCAGGCATGGAACAGATTATGCACAGGTTTATCTAAAAAACTCCGATAATTGGAAACTTAGATATCTAGACCACGAGTATGGGACACTAAGGCCAGAGGAAGGAATTCTCCACTTTCAAAAGGTTATGGACTTTGTAGACAAGTATTTCCCAGAATTTGCGACGTAGATAGCTCGGCTTCCTAGATATCGATTTGCCTAGAATAAGCGATAATAAATAATATGCCATTTTCATTGTAAGAGTGTGCTAGCCATGACTGAGTTACTGGAGCGTGCGATCGCTAAGTTGAAAACCTTGTCTGCAAGTGAGCAAGATGCGATCGCCTCAATGATTTTGGAAGAACTTCAAGACGATCTAAGATGGGATCGAGCATTTGCGAGTTCTCCCGATGTTCTTGCTAAACTTGCAGCCTCCGCAATGGCTGAGTATCACGCAGGTAAAACCCAAGAACTCGATCCAGAAACATTGTGAAGTCCCGTACTACAGCCGAATTCCGTAAATCTTTTGCGGCACTGCCAAAACAAGTTCAAGAGCAAACACGCGAGGCATATCGCCAGTTCCAGGAAAACCCAAGTTATCCCAGTCTGCGTTTCAAAAAAGTGCATCCAGAGTTACCAATCTACTCTGCTAGAATCAGCAACAACTATCGAGCCGTTGGTCAGTTGGATGGAGATACTGTGATTTGGTTTTGGGTTGGTTCACACGCAGAGTACGACAGGTTGCTATCTCAGTTATAATGGTTATTTCATCTACTTTAGTTTAACTTTATCAGAACGTTCACTGCGGTTGTTGAAAAAGACCATGAAACTGCTTTTGAGCTTTATACTGAGGCATTTTTATGTTGAACGTGACAGTTGACGAAATTCAGCGCGATCCTTCAAAGTATATCCGTCAAGTGGAAGCAGGTGCAACTTTTGTTATCCTGCAAGCAGATAAGCCGATCGCCGAACTCTGACCTATTTCTAGCAGCAAGCAATTACGACCATTCAGTTTGTGTGCAGGCGAGTTTACTGTTCCAGAGGATTTCGATGATCCTTTGCCAGAAGATATCCTCAGTGCATTTGAAGGTAAATGAAGATTTTGCTAGATAGGCACATCAACTACAGTATAATTAATAGTTATGCCGTGTGAGTTATCTTTTGAGGCATAGTTCTAAGGTTACTGGTGGGTAATGAAGATTTATGAGCTATTCAGACGCATTTTCACCCAACTACATTACTGCACGAGAGCGATTTCGAGCAGCATCTTCATCTTTGGGTTATCAGCACACAGCCTATCCAATTGATTGGGTCAGTCCAACTGGTGAAGAATTAACTATTGATGTGGCGATCGGTGGTTCTTCAAACCCACGACGATGTGTAGTCATTTCTAGTGGCTTGCATGGAGTAGAAGGCTTTTTGGGATCTGCAATCCAACTTACCTTGTTAGAAAAGCAGCAACTTCTCACATCCTTGTCACCTGATATTAAGGTTGTATTTATTCATGCTCTGAATCCTTATGGTTTTGCCTGGCGACGACGTTGGAATGAAAATAACATAGACTTAAACCGTAACTTTTTATTATATGAAGGAGTTTTTGAGGGCAGCCCAAAGGACTATCCTAAATTCAATTCCTTTCTAAATCCAACTTTACCTCCATCACGCTTTGAACCTTATATTCTTAAATCTATATGGCTGATATTGAGATATGGAATGACCAGTTTGAGAAACACTTTTCCTGTAGGGCAATACGATTTTCCAAAGGGACTTTTTTTTGGTGGTCATGCTGCATCCAAAACTCAAGAGATTCTAGCTAGCAATTTGCCCCAATGGATTGGTAATGCTTCAGAGGTAGTGCATATTGATTTCCACACAGGTTTAGGACGCTGGGGAACTTATAAGCTTTTGCTTGACGCATCTGCAACATCAGAATCTTGTTCAAGGCTAGCTCAACGATTTGGAGTAGAAACAATAGAACCGAACAGTACAGAAGGCGTGTCATATCCAATTCGCGGTGGATTAAAAACTTGGTGCCAAGCTCTTCTACCAGAGTGTCGCTATGATTTACTAACCGCAGAATTTGGCACTTACTCAACGATTCAAGTCTTGAAGGCATTGCGGGCGGAGAATCGTGCTTACTGGTGGGGTAAGTCAGACCAGAGCTATGAATGGACAAAAGACCAGTTGGTAGAAATGTTTGCACCCATATCTCACAAGTGGCGAGAACAATGCTTAAATCAAGGACTTGAGGTTTGTAAACGAGCCTTGATTGACTGAATGGGTTATGACGGTAAGCGATCGCCCTACTCAATACTTCAAAATTACCACTAGAACGATCGCTCTTCAATTAAGTACGTTAGCGAAGCCCTCGAAGAGGATCGCTCTCGGTGTTTCTAGCGTTAAGTTTATTGGTGAGTGTTCTGCATCAAGTTGGATGGAGACATTTTTACACTTGGCAAATTATATTTTGTCGCCGAAAGCTGTGCAACCATTTCTGCACGAGACGAAACGTCAAGCTTACGGAACATTCGCTTCAAAGCTTGCTTCACTGAATTCTCAGTAATCCAAAGTTCCCTCCCGATTGCTACGTTGGTTCGCCCCAAAGCAACCAATTCGGCAATTTGCAATTCACGAGGCGTTAGGCGTGAGGTCTTCAAAGGTTGGTGTTGCGATTCCCTACGGGATAGCTTCGCCGCGCGTACTGTTGCAGCCCAAACAGACAAATGCAAACAGATCGCACTCAAATCGGCTAGATTTTCTGTATCGAAAGCGGGCATGGATCGATCGCGCGTACAACCCACTACACCCATTAATTGACCGCGACTGACAATCGGCCCCGCCATCACGTGCCAATGATCGGGTCGGGGACAAATTATTGTCCAAACCTTGGGTGATGCCACCAATGCTTCATGGACAGGAGCATGACGTTCCGCTAAATAACGCACAACAGGATTGTGCTCGATCGATAGCCCAACTTTCAGTATTTTCTGAAGATTACTATCTACCAAGGGCAGTTGATCGAAGAAAAAGATTCCAGATCGCTTAGCTGCAAAATACTCACCGATTTTAGGCACGACTTGCGATCGCAAATCTTGTTCGTCCTTTACCTGGTCGATCGCTTCAAATAAAAGCTGCAAGGGACTTTTCCTGGTCATGGTGTCAACCGATTTTAGATTTTAGATTTTAGATTTTAGATTTTAGAATTGACCCCACGGATGAATCCGGGCGCTTGTAACCAAATTGCTTGATTGTGAAAAAGAGTACCCGATCGAGGTCTAGAAGCATTGCAATACTCGAATTATATTACCCTTGTAATCTCAAAAGCAACTTAACATGACAACCAGTTTGGAAACCGAGCCCGATCGCACTCCCACACGTGGGATACTCATCAGCTTTTATGTGACTTCAATCATCTTTAATGTCTGTTTGATTGCTCAGTTATTAACGGTTGGAGTTGCCTACTTCAATAATCCTGCATGGTGGAATATTCATGTTTGGCTAGTGCGAGGATACTGTGGGCTGTCATTAGTATTACTGGGATGGTCGTTTATCGCCCCATTCTCACGCAGAATACGACATCTCGCCGCAAGTTTGCCAATCCTGCTTGGACTACAATTTTCCAGCATTCATCTTAAAAGTCCTCTTCACCTAGAGATACTGCATCCTCTAATTGGATTTACGTTACTCTATGTTTCTTCAAGCCTTGTACATCGCCTATCGTCTACTTTATCGTTCCGCAACTATCAAAATAATCAACTTTGAGAGGTATAAATGACGCAAGATGCAATCTTCACTCCCTTCTTTGCCACAGTGTTTCTAACACTCCTAGTCTGGGTGTATATGTACATCCGCCGTATCAGTTTTATCAACAGTATAAAGCTTGCCCCGAATGAACTTGCTGTACCGGGCGCACTGGCACAAATTTCGCCCCCCAGCGTATCCAATCCATCGGATAACCTAAAAAACCTGTTCGAGATTCCGGTACTTTTCTATGCGCTTGTCCTATACCTGTTCATCACAAAGCAGGTGGATACAGTGTATGTGAACGCCGCCTGGGTCTTTGTTGTGTTTCGCACATTGCATAGTGCTGTCCATTGCACATTCAATCTCATCATACTTCGGTTCTACCTTTACCTATTTGCCACGCTCGCGGTGTGGTTCATCGCGATCCGCGCAGCACTTATTCACTTTGGCACAATCAATTAACGTCGTTCAAATGAGGTAGAAGTTATCAACAGTCGCCGAACAATGAGCGTGCAGCGGAAAGTCCACCCTGTTTCTGCCTGTTTTTTCCGGGTCTTGTGGCGCGGTCTGCAACTGAACCGAGTCGTTAGGTCGCGATCGCAATACTCAATAAGGATCGCGAATTAAATAACTTACAATTTTAATTGTTATTGTGGGATGGGCGTCCCGCCCGTCCTTTTTGGACGG
>NZ_JAUBTI010000106.1:0-21815 GCF_036702415.1 Microcoleus sp. D3_18a_C4
CGTCCTTTTTGGACGGGCGGGACGCCCATCCCACAATAACAATTAAAATTGTAAGTTATTTAATTCGCGATCCTTAGTCCTCATAGCGAGGAATTTCGCTTTGATATCATTTCCGGTTACACCGGCATGATGTTGACGGTTGACGCCGTGAACAGTGAACAGTCAACAGTCAACAGTCAACAGTCAACAATTATCTCGCTCCTGCACCCTACAACTGATAAGAACACCAGTCACTCCAGCTACCGACATAAAGTTTAGCATCGGGAATTCCGGCGATTTCTAAAGACAGTAAATTAACGCAAGCCGTCACCCCAGAACCGCAATAAACGATGATTTCTTCCGCTTTTTCTAATTCCGTCCACCGGTGTTTTTGTTCGGATGTCGATCGCACTTTTCCAGTTTCATCCGTCACCCCTTGCCAAGGATAGTTAACCGCACCCGGAATGTGACCTGCAATGGGGTCGATCGGCTCCCGCAAACCTTCATATCTCTCGCTTTCTCGCGAATCAACCAAAACCTTTCCCGGCAAGTCTTTACGCTCTTTTACCGCCTCAATATCTACCGCCAAATCCGGCTGCAAGTGAGCAACAAATTTACCCTCGCGGGGGTCTGGCAAAGTATTTGTTACCGGATAGCCCGCCGCTTTCCAGCCGCTGAAACCGCCGTCTAACAAAGCGACTTTGCTGTGTCCCATATATCGCAGCAGCCACCACAAACGAGCGGCAAAAGCCAGCCGCGAATCGTCATAGGCGACGACTAAAGTTTCTGGTGAATTAATGCCGATCGCGCTCAATTTCTCAGCTAATTCTTCAATATTTGGCAGCGGATGTCTACCGCCGTGTTTGCCCACTGAACTCGCGAGATCGCGGTTTAAATCTAAATAGAAAGCTCCGGGAATGTGACTTTCTTGATATTGTTTTTGTCCCAATTCAGGGTCGGCAAGAGAAAAACGACAGTCAATGATTACAACTTGCGGATTGTCGGTATTGGTGGCCAACCATTCAGGAGAAACGATTAAAGTGTTGTCAGTCATAATTCTTCACATCAATATTTTAACATTTATCGGGAAGGAGCTTTTTTCTCTGGTTCGGCTTTCTCGGTACGAGATTTTTTAGGAGTTGCTTTTTCCGAAGTTTCTTTGGGCGAATTTAATTTTTTAGGAGTTGCTTTTTCCGAAGGTGATTTTTCGGCGGGCGCGGGAGTTGGAGTTGGCTGAGGGGGAGTTACTGCTGCTTCTTGAGCGTAAAGCAGATATTTCTGATACTCGATTACTTTTGATTGAGCGAGTTGATAGTTGGGGCTAGACACTGGTACTCTTCTCATTAATGAGACCGCTTCTTGCCAGCGATCGATAACTGTCGTCCAATCTTGCTTGGTTTTTGCCGATCGCCCTAACTCTGCTGCTGTGAGTGCGCTGTTAACGGCTTCTCGAAAAGTATCTGGTGCAGTTGCTAAATCTGCTGTTTCATCAGGATTATTCCCCGCAGTTGCTGCTGGCTGGTTCAAAATTTTACCGACAAACGCCACCACGGCGATCGCCAACATACCCGTTACTAGCCCGACTACAATGAAAGTCGATCGCAGCCGGTTCTCAAATGCAGCAAGTTCCGGCGGTTTTTCCTCCTCAAAATAGCTCTCCATCTCTGTGCGATCGTCCATATTAGCAACAGCAGTATTTGGCACAGATTCTCCTGCAAAGCTCTGTTGTTCAAAATTGCTGTTCTCCAAACTAAACTCTTGACTCCAAGCAGCACCAATCTGACCGCTTTCTCGGCCCTCAACCTTCACTTTGCGAATCGAATCCGGCTGCAAATTCGTCAGCTCGGTGCGAACAAAATCAACTAATGTATCTTCTTTCGGTACCTGCTCGGCCTCAAGAATTACATCCAAACAATCGCCGTCGAGATTTGCCGAGGCTGTGATGCCTTCAGATTGCAACTGGCTGTTTAGCCAAGATGCGATAGCCTGCGGATTTCCCTGCTTGGCAAGTTCCTGAAAATTAAGCTCTGTCATAGCTGGACACCTGATAATGCAGAAGGTAGAAGGCAGAAGGAATGAAAAAGTCAGAAATAGTTTTTTTTAAAGTTGAAAACACCCTAACTGAAATTCAACAAATAGTATAATGTATCGTGGCAAATCCCAGCCCAAATACGCAAATTCTCACTCTCGCTCCCCCTCCTAGCCTTTGGGAAAAGACTCGCATTCCTTACCCCCAAACGAACTCAGGTTTGTAGTGAGGAATGCAAGTCGTCTTGCTCAGCGGCCAAATACTGCTGCTGCAACGAGGTTTTTGATACCGGGCGCGCCAGTCCAGATATTGCCAGCATCGCCCCTAAAACCAGCATCCGCCTGGAAAAATCCTCGATCGCGCGGATGCGAGATGGGAAATTTTAGATGAAAAATTTGTGCGATCGCAGTGCCATCGGCGGACAGCGAGTGATATCATCAGTTAGTCAATATTCAAGTTTTTATAGCAAATAACTCGATCGCACAATGGTAGCAATAGCAATTTTAGCTGCAGGACGCGGCACGCGCATGAAATCTGACTTGCCTAAAGTTCTACACGAATTGGGCGGTCGATCGCTAGTTGAGCGAGTCCTCCAAAGTTGTCAAGAAATTCAAATTACCAGGCGAGTTGTCATCGTCGGTTATCGAGGCGAACTCGTTAAAGAATCCCTGATTCGAGGCCAAGAAATATCAGGGAAAAATCCTCAATCCCCTCCCCTAGAATTTGTCGAACAAACCGAACAATTGGGAACAGGTCATGCCATCCAACAATTGCTGCCTCACTTAGAGGGATTTCAAGGAGACTTGCTGGTCTTAAATGGGGATGTACCTTTGCTGAGGGCAGAAACTATCAAACAATTGATGGCCATTCACAAACAGCACCAAAACTCTGCTACTTTATTAACAGCTAATTTGCCGAATCCCCAAGGGTACGGTCGAGTATTTACCGACAGTCAAAACTTAGTCCAGCAAATTGTCGAAGACCGCGACTGCACACAAGCTCAAAAGCAAAATCATCGAATTAATGCAGGTGTTTACTGCTTTCACTGGCCGGATTTAGAGAAAATTTTGCCAGAATTGAAGGCAGACAATGACCAAAAAGAATATTACCTAACTGATACGGTAAATTTCCTCAGTCCGGTGATGGCGGTGGATGTGGAAGATTATCAAGAAATATTGGGAATTAACGATCGCAAACATTTAGCCACAGCTTGCGATATTTTGCAAACGCGGATAAAGGACAAATGGATGACGGCGGGAGTGACGCTGCTCGATCCCAACAGCATCACCATTGACGATACCGTAGAGTTGCAGCCGGATGTGGTAATTGAACCGCAAACTCACTTGCGGGGAAATACTTCGATCGCCTCTGGGAGTCGCATCGGCCCCGGCAGTTTGATCGAAAACAGTCAGATTGGGGAAAATGTGACTGTGCTTTATTCGGTGGTTGCTGACAGTATGGTTGCTGAAAATTCGCGAGTTGGCCCTTACGCACACTTGCGGGGACACGCAGAAATTGGGGCTAACTGTCGCGTCGGCAATTTTGTAGAATTGAAAAATACTCAAATAGGCGATCGAACTAATGTTGCTCACTTGTCTTATTTAGGCGACGCGACTTTGGGAGAAAAAGTCAACATCGGTGCTGGGACAATTACGGCGAATTATGACGGAAAAAACAAGCACAAAACTCAAATAGGCGATCGGAGTAAAACTGGTTCTAACAGCGTGCTGGTTGCACCGATAACTTTGGGGGAAGATGTTACTGTAGCGGCGGGTTCTGTGGTGACAGAAGATGTGCCGAATGATTGTTTAGTAATTGCCCGTTCGCGGCAAGTTGTCAAACCAGGTTGGAAGTTGAAAGAACCTAAAAAGTGAACGATTGTTCACTTTTTAGATGATGAGTTTCCACCCGATCGCGAGTTTCGCAGTGGATACCAAAGAAACCGGGTTTTTATACGGGTTTTTATAACGGAAGCGATCGCACTCTAGAAGATAGTGAAAAACCCGGTTTCTCAGTTTTGCATTTACAGTGCGAGCGTCCCCGCTCGCGTATTGTACAATACGCGAGCGGGGACGCTCGCACTACAATAAAAAAATGCTTTTTACAAAACTGAGATGCTCCCGTCCGCAACCTTGAGAAATCGGGTCGATCGCGATCGGCTATTTTTGGTGATTTTGCTGGTGCAGATAGTTGTTAATCGCTTTGGCGATTTTTGCTTGCTGGTATGGGTTCATGGTGCGGGGTAAGGAGATGCGAGAGCCTCCACAAGCTAACAGCCTGACTTCGTACCAAATGTCATGATCCCGATCTTTTGTGCGATCGACTTCCACGCCATAAATATCGCACAGAGAGTATTCCATTACTTTACCTGCCAACAAACCCCGCTGTTTAACAGTCAAGGTGTTTAAAGTTTCATCGAAGCTGTAGATTTCATTATTTCTCAAGACGATCGCTGCGATTCCTGCGAGCACAAATATGGCTCCTGTCCATCCCAACCAGTGATCCTCTTGGCTTAAGCGCAGCAATCCATTTTTTGCATTTTTAACAAAATAATTGATGTCAGAAGCCACAGCGTCTTGGGTTCCCCAATTAGTGGAGTTAGCAGTGAAAGGAACAGTGCCCACAGAAGTCAAAAGTACAACTCTGGTTTTATAGCCGCATCTTTCAACTTTAGCTCCCTGCAAAGAAGCCAGCTCAATTTCTTTGATGTTCGACCCCAGTAAATTCGATCGCACAATCTGGCAGTTTCCTTGTTTTGCCTTCAATCGCTGGCAGCTCAGGGTTGCTGCATGATAGTCAAAAGTCAGCGATATCAGTCCAACTGCCATGAATAAACAACTAGGGAGCCAAAAATCAAATATGCTTTGAGTCTGAATTATTAATTCACTGGCTGTTTGCTTGATTATTTTCATTTATCTCACCCTTTTATTCCAAAATTGAGGCTACACATCGACTTCCTGACCCCGATCAGCCAAATTGTTAACTTATATATTATTTGAAGTCGTCCTTTGCCATGACCCCTTTTATTTTGCTAATAGATTAGCACTAAAATGTCTGACCGACAACAAAGCTCGCGAGTTTACCTGCGGATGGGTTTAAGATAGCTTGCCGTGATTTAAAGTAGATGAATCTTAAAAATATATTAATTATGTTATGGGAATGAGACCTTAGCTTCGCGAGCCGCAGGAAAGTAATCACTCTGGTGAGAACAGGTTTACATTTTGTTACATTATCACGTTTATTTGCGCCTACTTAATTATCAAGGTCGCGAGTTTATCGGCGGGCGGGTTTAAGATAGTTTTCCGTGATTTAAAATAGATAAATCTTAAAAATATATTAATTATGTTATGGGAATGAGACGTTAGCTTCGCGAGCCGTAGGAAAGTAATCACCAAGGTGAAAACAGGTTTACATTTTGTTACATTGTCATCTTTATTTGCGCCTACTTAATTATCGTTAAGCTAATCAGCATTTAAATTGCATGGTCAAATAAACTTTCACTCTTGTGAGGAGTAGGGGTTAGGCCCGAAAGCCCGCCCTCAAGACAAAATTTAAATGCACAACAGCTTAGGAATGAGAATTAAATAACTTCCACAAGATTGTGGGATGGGCGTCCCGCGTCCTTTTTGGACGGGCGGGACGCCCATCCCACAATAACAATTAAAATTGTAAGTTATTTAATTCGCGATCCTTAGTTATGGATTTGGGCGATTGCCTACGCGATAGCTAGGGTTCACCGATTTGTAGGGCAAATACATTGCTAAGCGTGCGATTATCGTTAATCGAGATATAGCTGCGAATCAAGTCAGCCATTTTGTATTGTTCTGTTAGTGAATAGCTTCTTAAACAGATGATATCGCCCCCGAACATCCACAAATCAACATAATAGCTACGATTTCCCTCGCTATCTCCTATTTCCTCTAATTCCACCGCAGAAATCTCGCGAGTTGAGCATTCGGTAACATCATGAAGCCACACACCCCGTCGTTTAATGGTCATTTTGCTAAAAGTTTTATCAAAAATGTATGTTTCATCTATCGCCCCGTCCAACACAGACAGCGAAAACAACAGAAATATGCCTCCACCTATCCAATTTGATGCCAAAATAATCTGCAATAGTCCAATGACGATGAAGGGAGAAATTAATAGCAAACCATCCCAGGCGCTCGAAGATTGAATTGTTAGTTTAGTCGGTGTTTGCTTGAGAATTTTCATTAATGTAGTTGTTGAGTTTAAAAACAATGCGAATTACTTATATAGCAATCCTTGCAGGAGTCGTAAATTTTTAACCCCACCCCAACCCTCCCCTTATCAAGGGGAGGGAGTAAGAATTTTACAAATGACTTAGGATGGCTATATATCCGCTGTAGGCAATTTTTAATGCACGGATTATTATTTAACACTGCTTTGGACGATCGCACTTTTGGTGTTGTCAACAGCCTTGACAGCATAAGCGTCGCCCGGACGTAGCTGTAAAGCTCTGTTAAAATTGATTAAAGCGGTTTGATAGTCTCCCTGCCCGTAGTAGATATAGCCGAGTTTCATCGATTGTTTGAAGTCAGAATTTTGAGCAGCAACACGAGCAGAATTAGGCTCAGTTACAGGTGCAGCATAAGTAGGAGATGGCTCGGCAGCAGGAACTGACTCGAAAGCAGGAGATAACTCTTGATAGGGTGATGGAGAAGTGTTGAAACCAGAAGGAAAAGAAGAGGGCGATTGCTCGTTATACCCCTGCTCTACATTAGATCCAGAGTCAGAGACTTTTACAAAATTTTTGCCATAAAATACTGAAGTAGTAATGCCTCCCAATACAAACATTAGCAATCCAGCACATTGAATTAAAAAGGTTTTTCTGATTTTTTTATTGCTCCAATTTTTGATATAAAAAACCAATGATGCCAATGGGACAAGCAAGTAAAGCACTCCCCAAATAGTTTCCTCTCCAAAAGCTTGAACTAATCCCCAAAAATAGCCAACAAGACTTAAAACTAAACCTAGGATGAAAAATAAGGCGATCGCAATTCCAGGCATTTTCTATTTCTCCGATTGATGTATAGTTATTTTGCCAACTGTAAAGGAGAGGATTTTCTACCTGCAACTCATTCCCCTGTTTGCTGTGTTAAAAATAGATTAGCGGTGACAACAGTTCGATCGCGCACAGCCAATGTTAGGATTTTGGTTAGGAATTAGACTAGGAACTCGATCGCGACTGCCGCAAATGATACCCTCTACCCTCGATCGACCCGAAGAACCATTTGCACGCGCCAGCAACGGCTGGGACATCCAAAAGCTTTACACCGACTTGGCAAATGCCAAACAACAATTCGCCCCCCACACCAGAAGAGGGCTGACACCTGTAGAAAAGCGGCACCTCTGCGGCTTGCTGTGCGGCTACAGCCCAGCCGAAATTGCGGTTTTTCTCAACAAACAAATCAAAGGTGTAGAAGTTGATTTGTCAAAAACTTTGTACCGATACATAGAATTATTGACAAATCGGCCCCGAAATGCTCTCAAAAATTGGAGAGATGCGATCGACTGGCTGGAAATAGCCGGATATAAAACGCAGCCAAAAACCTCAACCGGCGCCATCTTAAAAGCCACTCTTCACCATTCAGACAGGATTTTGTCTGCCGCTATCAGTCCCGACGGACTATTCCTCGCAACGGGTTCTGAGGATAGTACAGTTAAAATTTGGAGTTTGCACAGCGGGGAACTGCGGCAGACAATTTTCGGACATTCAACAGCCGTGTTGCTAGTGGCTTTCAGCCCCGCCAGCAAAACGCTGCTGACACGATCGCGCGCGGGCACAGTCAAACTCTGGAACCTGCAAAACGGCGAACTGCTGAAGCGTTTGGCAGAGGTACACCGCCACGAATCCGTCGCCGTAAGCCCCGACTGGCAAATTTTGGCGATCGGCACCACCCGCGGCACAATCAAGCTTCAGCACCTCAACAGCGGCCAACTGCTGCAAGTTTTAGAAGGCTATCAAGGGGATGACATAAGTGCGATCGCCCTGAGTCCCAACGGCAAAATGCTAGTAGCCAGCGGCCTCAATGCAGCCAGCGGTTTCTGTCGCGCCACAGTCACTTTGTGGGAATTGCCCGGAGGCGAAGTGAGGCGAACATTTGGCAGCGAAAATTATGTAGCGATTTCTTCCGATAGCCAAATTCTTGTCAGTCACGGCGGCCAAAATATTAAACTGTGGAATTTGCAAACAGGCGACTTATTGCATTCGCTGCAAACAGGAATTCGCATCACTTCCGCCACCGCAATTAGCCCAGATGGGAAATACTTTGCAGTGGGGTGTTTTGACGGTACTGTTAGACTTTGGAATCTTCGCGGCGAATTGCTGCACACTTTAGATGGACATTCTAGCCCTGTTTCTGCGGTGGCGATCGGGCTTTTGGGCGAAACTCTCGTCAGCGGCGGCGAGAATGGTACTGTTAAACTTTGGCAACTGCGGGTTTAAGAATATCGATTCTGGTTGCACCAGAATGCTTGTTGACTGTTGACTGTTGACTGTTGACTGATGACTGATGACTGATGACTGTTGACTAATGACTAATGACTAATGACTGATGACTAATGACTAATGACTAATGACTAATGACTGATGACTAATGACTGTCGGATTTGATATAAAACTAACGCCGATCGAGATACCCGACTTTTTGAACAAGTCGGGTATCCTGAGATGTTGCACCATTCTCAATAAGCTTTTTATGAACAGGCAAGATGCCTGTTCCACAAGAAAATTCACTCTTTGTGGAACAGGCATCTTGCCTGTTCTTGAGAATGGTGCAACATCTCAGTAGGAAAAAACCAGGTTTTTCGCGCGGGGAGCGTCCTATGTTGTTAAAAATCGGCAGTGCAGGAGTTGAACCTGCCTGGGGCGAATTATGAGTTCGCTGCCTAAACCGCTCGGCCAACTGCCGTTAAATCGATTTCTTCGACCTAACTCAAAATGAAGTATAACATAATTTCTCAGTCCGTGCTAGAACTAGAGAACAAAAATCAAAATCTTTAGATCTGCTGAGTCCCCGATCGCCCTTTCCGCCAATGTGCTGGAGCCGATCGACCGGACAAAGCAGTTTCTAGGACTCGGCATAAACTTATAGGCAATGGCAGTGAATTCGACGGTAGTGCTGACTCTAATTCTGCTCACTCTGATGTTTGGAGCAGGCGTGACGAGTTCTGTTTGGGGATTTACTATAGGTCGCGAAGCCTTGCAAGGAACGACTCAACCCGATGTTCGTCCCAGCAACAATGCTGGCAGCGGCAAGCCTGGAACGACCGCTAGCAAAGACCAAGTGAGCATTTTGAAAGAAAAAGACATTCTCACAACCGTCAAAGCACGGGTAGAAGGTCGCGATCCCGAAAAAACGGCCGGGGCAAATAATAAAACAGAGAAGGCAAGCTCTAAACCAGCCGCGGCCAAAAAACCGGCTGCACAAAATGCCAGCGCCAAGTTTCCCCTGAACAGTCGCGACGGGGGAATAACCCTGGAAGTGAGCGCGGCCAGTCAGCGCAACAATTCCATGCTGCTAGACGTGAGCATGAAAAATGAAGGCTCCCAAGCTGTGAGGTTTCTCTACAGTTTCTTGAACGTCACTGACGATCGTGGCCGGGCCCTGAGCGCGACAGCCGAGGATTTGCCCTCGGAACTCCCCCCCAACGGGCAGGTGTTTTACGGTACGGTGAGTATTCCCACAGCTTTGCTGGAAAATGCTAAGGAAGTTTCACTGACGCTGACAGATTATCCAGGTCAAAAACTTCAGTTGCAAATATCTGGCATTCCAGTGGCGAAGTAAAATAAAAGAAGACCAAACCTGCAGACGGATTCTCAGGTTCGATCGATAAAGTTTTTTTAGGGAGTTGAGCTTGCATAGCCAAAAAGTTCACTAAACTTAGTCGTACTTAACTTGACTGATTAACATTCTGGGCGCTATGATTACACCAATGCCTAAAAAAGGCTTAATTATGTGGGAGAGTAAACCACAGTTTTGTCAAAACTGACCAGCCTGTTACAAGGTCGAACGGGAGTCCGCGTTTCGTTAAATTGGTTGAAAATAGTGGATGACTCATAGCTAAAAGCTTCAACTACAATTAGGGTGGGCTACACCCGAATTAACGCCTGTGGACAAGAAGGAGCCGACTCCCTTGGGTGAAGCAGGAAGCAGACCCTTCAGGAGCAATCTTGATTGAATGGTGAGACTTAAATAAGTTTAGCCAAGTTTTGTGTAGCAGCATTGTGTCACTTTTAGGGGCGAGAGTGCAGGAGATATCTGATTTACCCGCCATGAGTTTGACAGAGGTGCTGTCGCGGTTGCTGTCAGTGCTGTTGCTGATTGCGATTAATGCTTTTTTTGTGGCGGCTGAGTTTTCGATGGTGACGGTACGCCGATCGCGCATCAATCAGTTAGTGGAAGCTGGCGACGTTGCAGCTTTAACTGTGCAATCTTTGCAGCAAAGTATTGAGCGATTGCTCTCAACAATGCAGTTGGGAATCACTCTTTCTAGTTTAGCTCTCGGCTGGATTGGGGAAAGTACGATCGCCGTGCTAGTCCGAATGTCGATCGGCTATTTGCCACTGCCAATTTACATCAAGTCGGCGATCGCCCATTCTTTTAGCATATCAATAGTAACTTTTTTCCTGCTAGCTTACCTGCAAATCGTACTGGGCGAACTCTTTCCCAAATCTGTAGCGTTACTGTATTCCGAACAGCTAGCCAGAACTTTAGGGCCTCCGAGTTTATTGATTGCCCGTTTGTTCAATCCCTTTGTGTCGTTTCTCAATCAATCTACTCGATCGCTTTTGCGGTTTGCGGGCATCGAATACGATCTAAGGCATCGGCCGGTTACTCCCGAAGAACTGCAATTGATTATAGCTACTTCCAGCGAATCCAGCGGCTTGGAAGCAGAAAAGCGAGAATTGCTCAACAACGTCTTTGAATTTGGCGAAGTTTGGGTAGAAGAAGTAATGGTGCCGAGGCCTAGCATTGTCGCACTTCCCAAGACAGCCACCTTTCAAACTTTGCTCGACGAAATGGCGATTTCTAACCATTCTCGCTATCCCGTGACGGGAGATTCTTTAGACGACATTATCGGCATTATTGGCTTCAAACAACTTGCGAAACCCCTAGCTGAAGGTTTGCTATCTCCCGACACGCCAATTGTACCTTGGATGCGTTCGGTGAGGTTTGTGCCGGAGATGATGCTGCTGGGGGAACTGCTGCCTTTGATGCAGAGTTCGTCGGAAGAAATTGCGATCGTAGTCGATGAATTTGGCGGCATTTCCGGGTTAGTGACACTGCGCGATTTGATAGCCGAAATTATCGGCCGCAGCTACGAGTCACCCGACAGCAAAGAAATTGCTTTGCAAGTATTGGACGATCGCACTTATTTAGTGCAAGCGCAGTTAAATTTAGATGATGTGAATCAAATATTGAATTTGGATTTGCCAGTAACTGACGAATATCAGACAATCGGAGGTTTTCTGAGTTATCAGTTGCAAAGAATGCCGGCTGTGGGGGAAGTTTGGCGGGGCGAAAATGTGGAACTTACGGTTGTTTCTGTCTCCGGGCCGCGGTTGGATCAACTTCAAATTCACTTGTTGGAAGGGGCTGCGGGCGATCGAACTTTAGATGGAATTGCAGCAGCGGATGAGGAAGTTGTGGGGAAAGGGCGAAAGAATAGCGGGGTGAGTAGTGTGGCAAAATTTTCTAGTTGAGCATATTTTAGCGAATACCTAGATAATCTACTCGCTCGAAGTCGCTGCGTACTAAATCATCTAACGTCGGGCCTTTGGGGCGTAAATTCAACCGATTGCCAACCTTCACATTTTCGTAATATGCGTAGGGAATATAGATATCTTGCTCCTGCATAAAAGCGAAAGTAAAGTTGAAGGCATCGTCAATGTCCTCAGCTTTAACCTCACGAAAGTCAGAGAGGAATAGGAGATCCATTTCTGCTTCAAAGTACAGCATCTCTGCAAATGCACCTCCGTCGTAGCAGTTATAACCAATATAGCCGCAAGTGTCGCTACCTGTGTAGTAGATGGCGCGAGTGGATGGGAAGCTGGAAAGGGTGAGAGCATCTCCTACTCCAAATACAAGGGAACCGGGCTTATGATTCAGTTGCTCAACGATCGTCCAAGGGTGTCCTCGGAACTGAAAAACAATATAGCTTTCGGCGGTAATTTCGATTTCGCGATCGTATATATCCCGTTCCCAAACATCCGCACGTCTCGCTCTACTAAGCTTTTGCGCTACTGATTCAATAGAAGCCCGAACGAGAAGTAGATTTTGGTTTCTGTCAATTGTTTCAATACCTCGGCGCTCTTCAATAGACATATCTTTTAACTTGGGAAAAACAATCAATAATTAGTCTACCTCTTTTTCAGACTGTAGCGAATGCCCAGGAAGAACCAGGGTGCTTTATACTTGATTCATCAGGTAAAGTCAATAGACTCGATCCTTTATGCAAGCGCGATGAACAGCAGAAATTAAGGAATGCGATGAAAGCTCAAGAACTTTATCAACAAGGATTCGACCTCGGTCGCAGAGAACTGTATAAGGAAGCTGCTGAAGCTTTTACTCAAGCAATTAATCTCAATCCTGACTTTGTAGAAGCTTATATTATCCGTGCTCGTATTCGATCTGTAATTGGAGAAAAACAGGGTGCAGTAGAAGATTTTCAGAAAGCGATAGATATCTACAGGGCTAGAGGACAATCGCAAATAGCTGATATGCTTTTAGTTCCCTTGAATTCACTGCAAAATGAAATTAATGATGGACAGGAAGACCAGGGTCAACCGGAAGTTGAGGATGAGCCGGAAGGTAAATAAGCAGCCTGCTGATTCAAAATTCATCAGGTCAAGTAAATAGACTCGATCCTTTATGCAAGCGCGATGAACAGCAGAAATTAAAAAACATTATGAAAGCTCAAGAACTTTATCAACAAGGATTAGACCTCGCTCGCAAAGGACAATATAAAGAATCAGTTGAACTTTTAACTCAAGCAATTAATCTCAATCCTAGCTTTCCCGAAGCGCATATGGTTCGCGCTGATGCTCAAACTTTATTAGAAAACCTACAGGGTGCAGTAGAAGATGTTCAGAAAGCGATAGATATCTACAGGGCTAGAGGACAATCGCAAATAGCTGATATGCTTTTAGTCCCGTTGAATTCGCTGCAAAATGAAATTAAGTTTAACCAGGAAGACCAGGGTCAACCGGAAGTTGAGGATGAGCCGGAAGGTAAATAAGCACTCGGATGATTCAAAACTAACTAAGAATCAATTTTAAAAATTTTAGTCATGCAGGACTTACCCATCAAAACCCAAGAAACCGGGTTTTTGGCAGTTTCTGCCATCTGTAACATATTCTTGCGAAAAAACCCGGTTTCTGACCACCCGCTGCGATACTGAGAAACCGGGTTTTTTACCGTTTCGGCGGGCGAAGCGAAGAGACTCGAAAAAACCCGGTTTCTGGGCCGTCGTGCGTAAGTCATATTTAAGCATAAGGCACCGGATCTTTTAATCCCAATTCCTCAAAAGCAGCCAGCCGCAGCCGACAAGAATCGCAAACGCCGCACGCATTTTCGCCGCCTGCATAGCAAGACCAAGTTTGCTCCCAAGGAACTCCCAACTTATTGCCTAATTGAATAATTTCTGTTTTTTTAAGTTCGATCAAAGGTGTGACAATCTTAATAGAATTTCCTTCTCTACCCTGCTTTGTTCCTAACCGAAATACTTCCTGCATCGCTTGGATGTAATCGAGGCGGCAGTCTGGATAGCCGGAATAATCTAAAGCGTTGACACCGATGTAAATTCGCTGAGCTTCTAGAGTTTCTGCGTAGGCGAGGGCAAAGCTGAGAAATATCGTATTTCTAGCTGGAACGTAGGTAATTGGGATGTTTTGGGACATTTCTGCAAGATTGCGATCGATCGGCAATTCCATCTCATTATCCGTCAAAGCGGAACCGCCCCACCATGTTAAGTCAAAGTTTACTATCTGATGTGCCTTAACCGCTGCCGAAAGTGCGATCGCCCTTGCTGATTCCAACTCCCGCCGATGTCTTTGCTTGTAGTCAAAGGAAATAGCGTAACACTCGCAGCCGTCGGCTTTGGCTTGATACAAAACAGTTGAGGAATCCAGCCCTCCCGACAATAAAATAACTGCTTTCACTTAAAACATCCTCAATCAAATTAGCTTTTATATTTATATCAAATTAGTGGCAATTTGACAAGATAGCAAGGCTAAATGCTTGTTGAAACCTACATATTACACCATTGTCAAGAACGGGCAAGATGCCCGTTCCACAAAACTCAATTAACTGGTTCCCAGCCTCTGCGTCAAGAACGGGCAAGATGCCCGTTCCACAAAACTCAATTAACTGGTTCCCAGCCTCTGCGTCAAGAACGGGCAAGATGCCCGTTCCACAAAACTCAATTAACTGGTTCCCAGCCTCTGCCTAGTAACGAGTAGAAAGAAAATTCATCTTTTGTGGAACAGGCATCTTGCCTGTTCTTGAGATTGATGCAGGATGTCAGATTTCAGTTGCTAATAAATCATCGAGTTCGCGGTAATCGGGCAAAGTTGTATCAATTTTAAGGCCCTGCCGCAAAACAGTGCGATCGCCCTGCGCTCTAGATAACAATTCGCTGAAATTCCGCGCCTTAAATAAAATCAAATCTGCTGGTAAACCAACTGCAATTCGTCCTAAATTCGGCAATCCCATTAAATCTGCAGGAGTCTTCGTCACTGCACAGGGCCAGTCTCCATAGGGCCTATCTAAATGAGCGATACGGACTGCCATATTAAAAACTTCCAAAACATCATGATCGCCAAATCCGTAAAACGGATCGCGACAATTGTCGCTAGCAACTGCAACGGGAATTCCTGCTGCTTTGAGTTCGTGCAGCAGTGTCACTCCCCGCCAGCGCGGTGTATGCTGAGATTCTCGGTCTTGCAGGTAAAGGTTGCACATCGGCAAGCTGACAATGCCGATATTTGCTTGCTTGACTAATTCCAGAGTTTCTGTTACTAAATCTGACGGTTGTCGGGCTAAACTACAGCAGTGTCCGCAGATTATTTGACCCCCAAATTCATGGCGGATGGCGGTTTTTGCGACTTCCCGCAATGTTACTGAATCTGGATCGTCGTTTTCGTCGGTGTGGAAGTCGAGGTTTAAATTTCGTTCTTTGGCTAAGGCAAAAACTCGATCGAGTTGTTTGTCTAAGTCGGGATTCATATAGGCGAAGCCGCCGAGAATGCCGCCGATTTGGGCTATGCGATCGGCTAATTTTTCGCCGGCGGGTGTCAGGAAATAGTCGAGGGAAACCAGGGAAACTGCTTGCAATATCAGCCGATCGCCCCAATCGGCTTGCAGCGCTTCAAATACTTCTAAACTAACGGTTCCCTGTTCGCCCGCGCTGTCAATGTGAGTGCGGATAGCCTTGGTTCCGTGGGCATAGCTGCACTTGAGTCCGAACTCCATTCGCCGGTAAACATCCTCTGCATTCCAGTTTTTTTGGGCATCAGCGCCTACCGCTTCGATCGCGCTGACAAAAGTTCCATCGGGATTGGGCGATCGTTCCCAAATGTGGCCTTTGTCTAAATGGGTGTGCATATCCACAAAACAAGGCCAAACTAAGCCGCCCTGCAAATCTATAACTGGGATATCTCCAGAGGAGGAGACCGGTTTTGTACCTGCTGGAGTAATTTGGGCGATCGCCCCTGCTGCAATTTCCAAATCCACCAAACAAAAATTGTTCTCACTCCCCGTTGTCGCCACAGTAGAAGCTGAGGGCGCGATCGATTTCATCTCTAGAAGAGACGCGGGTACGCGACCATTTTTGAGCAAATAATTAGATGTACTTGGCAACATTAATTTTGTGAGTTAGTATTTTCTTGATAATTACCGCCTACCAGTTGTAACTATAACAACCATTGCAGGAATTGTGAACATCTCTTTTCCCCTCTTTCTCTCTTTTCTAGATTCTCTGCGCCCTCTGCGCCCTCTGCGGTTAGTTTAAAAAATATCATGCACAAAGAAAATATAACTGCTAGAGAAACTTGGATTAAATAGGTAGTTTTGCTGTTGGGACTCCACCCCTAATCACTGAAGCACAGATGCAAAGTTTTTATATTTTGAGGACAGCGCGAAAATCAGCGTCACGAGTTGGGCTATGCCGGATACTTCCAGAGCCTGAATCCTTTTGCTATCATAAATCACTGCTTCAAATTGCAATTTCACTTTCAACCAACAGCAGCATCCATAGCAAGAGCCAAAAACAACTGTGTCAAAACCAAAGCATATAGTTTTAACATCCCATCCCGACAGAGCCGGCACAAAACCTCATCCCATTTACTGGGGAGAAATCGATCCGCTGAAACGGGGGCCTGTGATTGGTAGCCTGACCAAATCGTCTCACCGGAATGCGATCGGCACTCATTCGGGTTCCTACTCTGTTTATCGCGCCCTAGCAGTTGCTTCCGGCGCACTCCAAGCAGACCACCGCCCGGATTTTACCAACACCTCTCCGGCCGCACACATCGGGCCGCACCCGAGTTGGGGCGATCGCAATTTGATTGTTTCTCTCGATCCGTTTGGAGGTCTCGTCAGCGAAATTTATACTTCATTTTTACAGCAGGGATACGATATTCGACCGACAATTGCTGTCACTAAAGCTCACATTAATATGCCAGAATTGCAAGATGCAATCGCTAAGGGGCGGGTGCAAATTGATGGCAAAATAGTCAAAGCAGGCGGCAATTTAGCAGTAACTAAAATTGCGATCGATCCGGTGTGGTATTTGCCGGGAATTGCTCGGCGGATCGGCGCCCAAGAAAGCGTTCTCCGCCGTGTCCTGTTCGAGCAAACAGGCGGAATGTTCTCGGATTTAGTGACGCGGCCGGACTTGCACGTTTTCTTGCCGCCAATTGGCGGAACAACGGTTTATATTATTGGCGATGTCGCGAATATTTCTGACCCGGATAAGCAGTTGGCGGTACGGGTACACGATGAATGCAACGGTTCTGATGTCTTCAGTTCAGATATCTGCACTTGTCGCCCTTATTTGGTACACGGGATTGAAATTTGCATCCAAACGGCCCAATCAGGCGGTTCTGGCGTAATAGTTTACTTCCGCAAGGAAGGGAGAGCTTTGGGAGAAGTGACTAAGTTTTTGGTGTACAATGCCAGAAAACGGCAGGAAGGGGGCGATCGCGCTGATGCCTATTTTACGCGCACTGAATGCGTGGCGGGAGTTCAAGATATGCGGTTTCAAGAACTAATGCCAGACGTGCTGCACTGGTTGGGGATCTCTCGCATTGACAGTTTAGTTTCTATGAGCGATATGAAATACAATGCGATTATCAATTCTGGCATTCAGGTGGTCGATCGCATCCCCATTCCTGAAGATTGGATTCCCGCAGATGCACAAGTCGAAATCGTCGCCAAAAAAGCCGCCGGCTACTACACGCCTGACCCTGTGCCAGATGCTACAATTCTTGCAGAAGCGATCGGACGCGATTTAGGAGATTAAGAGGGCAAAGACGCGACCGATGGGACGCGAACAATCGCGTCTTTGCTAAATGAAATTTATTGCTGGTTTTTGATCAGTCAGGGTAGGTTATGGCTAATTTGCGTTCTAGTGTGATCGTAAAAACAGATATTTGTGGATATACCGCCAGAGTTAAAAAATTATCTCAGTCGGACTTAAGTAGTTTGTTAAACGAGCATAAAACTTTTGTTTCAGATATTAGCGCCAGAAATGAAGGCAGCGTGATTAAAGGGGAAGGAGATTCATTTTGGATAATTTTTCCCAGCGTCACAGCAGCGGCCGTAGCAGCCATAGAAATGCAGCAAGAATTGAGATCGCAACAATCTAGCAAGGCGAACGACGAACGAATTGCTATTCGCGTGTCGATTACATTAGGAGATGTCTTGCATCAAGATAAAGATATCTTTGGCGATACGGTGAATTTAACAGCGCGCATAGAATCAGTAACCCCGCCGGATGAAATATATTTGTCCCAAGCAGCATGGCTGGCGCTCAACAAAGCAGAAGTGCAAACATCTTTTGTCAACGAGTTTTCTTTGAAAGGGATGAGCGAACCTGAAAAAGTATACAAAGTTGACCAAAGTTATAAAACGCGAATCATCAAAAATCAAGCAATAATTAAAGCGGATTTGAGAGGTTTTATAGCTTATCAAGAATCTAATTCTATCAAAGAGGTGGAATATTTGCTCACCAACTTTGAGACTTTTGAAAAAACCATTTGCGAAGAATACGGCGGCACAATTCGGAGTATTGTTGGGGATTCGCATTTGTTGACTTTCCAGGAAGCTCACTCAGCCTTAGCTGCAATGGAAAGTTTGTGCGAGAATTGGAAACTTTTTATTAACGCCAATCAAATACCTTGTGGCTTGTCGGTGGGAGTGGCTAAGGGAAATTTATATATATTTAGGTCTTGCACTTACGGAAAAGATATTCACATAGCCGACAGGCTGGAAGATTTAAGTAAAATAGTGTCTCCGGAAAAAGAAAAAAACTCTGTGATAGTTTCCGATCAAATAAAACGCGAAGTCAGCGGCTCGAAGTGGGAATATAAGCTGATCAAACTAGATAAAAATGTGATTTTAGATAATCTTTTAGATTACAGTCAGTTTGACTTTTTTCAAGAAAACGATGTTTACCGGTGTTTGGTGGTATGAAGTTGCACAATATTGAACTTGAGACTGTAGAATATCTGAGAACGCCGGCTGCTATTCGTCAAAAGTGCGATCGGCTTTTTGATTTAGCCCGCCTAGACAAACTTCGCTACTTCCGCGTCGATTTATCCCAACTCGACAAAGCAGCAAATTATGTAATTGACACAACGTGCCAACAATATCCCGATTTTAACATTCCCTTTCACAGTCGCTGGCGACATTTTGAAGCCGGCAACCTGTCGCGAATCGCTGAATTGAATGCAGATTTAGCACAATTTTCACTCATAGAGCAAGCTAAAATCAAATTTGATTTAGCAATTATCAGCGTTTTGCTCGATGCCGGTGCTGGTGCAGATTGGCAGTATTGCGAACCAGAAACCGGGCAGGTTTACCGCCGTTCTGAAGGGTTAGCCATAGCCAGCTTGCGGATGTTTTGTCAAGGTGTTTTTTCCAGCAATCCCGATTTTCCTTGGCAAGCTGATTCTCAGGGACTTTCTCAATTAAAACTAGAAACCTTAGCTGCTGGATTTCAGGTAAGTCTAGACAATCCCCTAGTTGGTTTAACAGGCAGATTAGAATTATTGCAGCGTTTGGGAAATGCGATTTGCCAGCATCCATTATTATTTGGCAGCGAAAACCCGCGTCCCGGCAATTTGGCAAAATACTTGCTCGACAGTCGGGTTTCGGGAGTCAACACTGTGAATGCTTCTGAAGTATTGAGCGCTGTTTTGACAGGTTTTGGGGAAATTTGGCCGGGAAGATATGCAATTGGTGGTGTTAATTTAGGCGATGTTTGGCGGCATCCGGCTTTAACAGGAGAAAATCTGGGAGATGAATTCGTGCCGTTTCACAAACTATCGCAGTGGTTGACTTATTCGCTGTTGGAACCGCTGCAAGAACTTGGTTTAGAAGTCGCGGGATTGGATGAGTTAACGGGATTGCCGGAGTACCGCAACGGCGGTTTGTGTTTGGATATTGGGCTGCTGCGGGCAAAAGATTCGGCTATTTTTGAACACAGTTACTTGCCGGATTCGGAAGTTATAGTAGAATGGCGATCGCTGACTGTGAATCTTTTAGATAAAATTGCCGCAGCTATTCGAGAAAAGCTGCATTTGAGTGCGGAACAATTGCCGCTGGTGAAGATTTTGCAAGGAGGAACTTGGGCGGCGGGGCGGAAAATTGCGGGCGAATTGAGGCCTGGTGGAGTGCCGCCAATTCAGATTGAAAGTGACGGCACTGTGTTTTAGAGGGAACAGGGAAGTTCGGCAACGGATTCTGTAACGGATGTAACGGATGTAACGGATTTAACTCATATGTTGCACCATTCTCAATTAGCCTTTTATGAACAGGCAAGATGCCTGTTCCACAAAATATAAATTTTCTTGTGGAACAGGCATCTTGCCTGTTGCTGACAAGGGTGCAAGATATCAGATTTGACACTCCCCAGCAGTCAAGGCGAGGGGATTCTTGGTTCTGCGACCTACCTTAAAACTATCTATCCTTGCGGCAGTGTTTAAACCAGGTATCCGTTCAAAAGAACCAAATATCGAGCTTAATTTAGATAGCCTCGCGAGGGTTTGTCTCCCCAAGCTTTCGAGAATTGCTTCTCTTGTTTCTGTGTGCCCCACAGTACATTTTAAAAATAAAAAGTTTAGTCTCTGATTTTGGCTTACATTAGTTAGCCCAGCTATGTTTTTCGTGGTTTTCGCCACCCACTAACCATTATTGTTTTCCGACCTGTCGTTTGAGCGTGGTGTCTCATGTGTATCGGCGGTTATTCTACCTGTAGTATAGTTATTATACTCTACAATGAACACAATGCAAGAAAGTTCAAGAAAACAATTAACAAAAGTTGATAATTAATTAAAGCCGTCCTAGAAGGACGGGGCTTTAGACCCAATTTCTTGGTAACGGATGTCAGGAAGTTGAAAAAGGGAAGAGGGAAGAAGCAAGAAGGAAGAGGGAAAATTATTCCCTCTTCCAACTTAAAATTCAAAATTCAAACCTGAAAACTCTACCTCACACTACACTCCCAACAAGCTGCTTAGCGGCAAGTGCGATATTTGACGTGATAAACTAAACCGCGATGAGCCAAATCGAAAGAATCAACGGTGGCCATGCCGGCACCGCGGGCGGTCATCGCAGCATTTACTCTCATATTTACACTGTCGCCGCAGCGAGACCAAACATTAGCTACAGTGGCTAAGCTATCTCGAACATTGTAGTTAGTTTCGCCGCTGAAATTCCGATTAAAAACTGGGCCGCGCGCTCCAGCGAAAAAGTATTCTGCTCGCAGGTTGCCTGTGGTTCTAGGAGCAACGTAGCCGCGATAATCAGCATCGTAGATAGAAATTTGGTAGCCTTGGGGTACTTTGATGGGAATGCTCAGGTTGCAGCTTTTCCGGCTTTCTGTTGAGACATTTCCCTGGGCTGCAAACTTATCAAATAGGATGGTCAGTTCTTGACCGTCGGGGCTGACGCTGACGCTGGCGGAGCGATCGGGGCAACCGCTACCGCCGTAGCTTGCACCTAAAATTTGAACGGCAGGATTAGCCAAGGCGGGACTGATAGAAGCAGTCATTAATGCCGTAGCTAGCAATAGTTTTACAAACTTCATGGAGGTTATTCTTAATAAGTTCAGTTGTGTGTTAGGAGCACCCTAAAAAAAGGGAACTGAATTTAGATAATGTGTTTTAAACTTGGATATTGCCGCCTTCATGTTGAAACATGAAAAGCAAGTCAAGCCAAGCTTATGACCTCATGAGCAGTTCCTAGTCAGGTTTTTTCGATTAGTGAATTAACCGAACAAACAGGTTTTATGTTGATACTTCTTAAGATTCATATCGGTTGGTAAAAGTTCCGGAAGATTTCGGTGCGAAACTCCGGATCTGTGTTATTGGGCTGGGATGGAGCGCGAGAGAGCGAAACCAGTGGGGAGGCTTTTGGGCCCGGATCTGCGATCTTAGGAAGAGGAAACGAGAGAATGACATATTTGTGTATTTTCAAACCTCGCATACTTAGGAATGAGAATTAAATAACTTCCACAAGTTTGTGGGATGGGCGTCCCGCCCGTCCAAAAAGGACGGGCG
>NZ_JAUBTI010000107.1:0-21557 GCF_036702415.1 Microcoleus sp. D3_18a_C4
CGCTCGCACTGTAAATGCAAAACTGAGATGCTCCCCATCCCACAAACTTGTGGAAGTTATTTAATTCTCATTCCTAAGCGCGATAGGGATATTAAGACTGAAATGTCTTAAGAATCCCCGTGCCTTAAGGCGGGGGAGTGTCAATATTAACTAAAAAAACCCGGTTTCTTCAAGAAACCGGGTTTTTTTACACCGGGGAAGTTTCCCGGCTAGCCAGAGGGTGGCGAAATTTAGAGAGGTTCTTCTCTTCTGGTGGTCACGTCGCCCAGTTTTTGGAACAAGCCCCACTCGACTTGTTCTTCCATGTCAGCCTCAACACCAGCAAAAACGTCGCGGAAAATAGTCCGAGAACCGTGCCAGATATGGCCGAAGAAGAACAGCAAAGCAAAGCAAACGTGTCCGAAAGTGAACCAACCGCGAGTCGAAGTGCGGAACACCCCGTCAGAATTCAAGGTTTCGCGATCGAATTCAAATACTTCACCTTTTTGAGCAGCGCGAGCAAACTGCTTAACATCTAGAGGATTATTAAAGGTTTGACCGTTAAGTTCGCCGCCGTAGAAGCTGACTGTAACTCCGCTTTGTTCAAAGCTGTATTTTGATTCAGCACGGCGGAAGGGGATGTCAGCGCGAACGACCCCATCTTTGTCCGTCAAAATTACTGGGAAAGTTTCAAAGAAGTTGGGGAGGCGGCGAACCGACAATACCCGACCTTCGCTGTCAGTAAATACTGGATGGCCCAGCCAAGATTTAGCAATACCGTCGCCATTGACCATCGCGCCGGCGCGGAACAAACCGCCTTTAGCAGGAGAGTTGCCCACGTAGTCGTAGAAAGCCAATTTTTCGGGAATTTGTTCGTAAGCGGATTGGAAGCTTTGGCCACCGGCCAAGCTAGCTTGAGCTCGGCGATCGATTTCTTGTTGGAAATAGCCGCTGTCCCACTGATAGCGAGTCGGGCCAAAAAGTTCGATCGGAGTTGCAGCAGAACCGTACCACATCGTACCCGCAACCACAAAGGCTGCAAAGAACACGGCAGCGATACTGCTAGAAAGTACAGTTTCGATATTCCCCATCCGCAGGGCTTTGTAAAGACGTTCCGGCGGCCGCACTGTCAAGTGAAACAAACCGGCAATTACGCCGACTACGCCCGCTGCAATGTGGTGAGCCACGATGCCGCCCGGATTGAACGGATCGAAGCCTTCAGGGCCCCAAGAAGGCGCCACTGGCTGGACGTGACCGGTCAGGCCGTAGGGGTCGGACACCCACATTCCCGGGCCAAAAAGTCCCGAAAGGTGAAATGCGCCGAAGCCGAAGCAAAGCAAGCCGGAGAGGAACAGGTGAATGCCAAACATTTTTGGCAAGTCGAGGGCTGGTTCACCGGTGCGAGGGTCTCTGAAAAGTTCTAAGTCCCAAAATACCCAGTGCCAAACTGCTGCTAAGAACAGCAGGCCAGAGAGGACGATGTGAGCGACGGCGACGCCTTCAAAGGACCAGAAGCCCGGATCGACGTTACCTTCGCCAGTGATGCTCCAACCGCCCCAAGAACCCGTAACTCCCAAGCGAGTCATGAAGGGCAACACGAACATCCCTTGACGCCACATTGGGTTCAGAACTGGGTCTGTGGGGTCAAAAACTGCTAGTTCATAAAGGGCCATTGAGCCGGCCCAACCTGCCACGAGGGCAGTGTGCATTAAGTGTACAGAAATCAATCGGCCTGGGTCATTTAAGACGACTGTGTGTACGCGATACCAGGGTAGTCCCATTGACTGCGGTTCTCCAAGGTGTAAGTGATGATGTCTATTTTTACGGAAAAATCAGATTCTGAATCCCCAGCAGTTACCTGCAGGGTTTAAACTCTGCCTTTTGCCGACTGCCATCTACCTTCAAAGGTGGAGGCATAAAAATGAAAGTTATTTAAAGAAGTGTATCGAGTGTTAGAACCGATTGCAATATGTTGAGCATTACATTAGTTGCGGGTTGCCCATTTCGCAGCGGGCGGCGATCGTCCCGAGGCGTTCGAGGACTTGCTCGGCATCGATCAGTCTGGTGAGGGTAACGTTGCCGATATTTTTGGCGGGATCGGCCGGATCGGGACGAACTGCTGGTTCGACTTCTACCATGAGTACGGCGTCTTCTACGCGGTAGAGCCACATTTTTTCGTTGCGATCGGAAAGACAGAGGTTGAGCTGTTGGATGTCCGGCGGCCGCCTCCAGGCAGCGTGACTCCACTCGCCGCCGACGCCCCAGACGCGCCCAACTTTCCAGCCGTCGGATAAGAAGAAGTATTTCACTTGTGTACGCTTGTTGAGATTTTTTTGTCTAACATAACGCAAAACAGGAAAAGTACGGAATTGTTGAACTGCGAAGGCGCGAAGGGTGCATATTAAATATGGTTATTCGATCGACTATTGTCTATAATATGCTATGTAAGGCATAATCGATCCAAATGACATGGAACATTCAGTTTCACTTTGATTTTTACTCTGAGTTTAGCGAATTCCCCACTGATGTCAGATTAGAGCTTTTAGCAAAACTCACACTGTTACAAGAATTTGGCCCAAACCTCAAGCGTCCTCACGTCGATACTCTCAATGGTTCTACCTACACCAATATGAAAGAACTTAGGTTTCAGGCGGCTGATGGAGTTTGGCGAGTCGCTTTTGCATTTGACCCCCGCAGAGAAGCGATTTTGTTGGTAGCTGGGGACAAATCGGGTAGTAGTGAGAAGCGATTTTACAAGCAAATAATTAAGATAGCAGATAGTAGATTTGCCGACCATTTGAATAAGTTAATGGAGCAAGAAACAGATGACAATTAGCCTGAAGACTATTATGGAAAATTTGCCTCCCGAACAACGAGCAATAGTCGAAAAGCGATCGGTTGAATTAATGGCTGAAGAAATGACCTTGCAAGACTTACGAAAAGCAAGGAAATTTACTCAGATTCGCATGGCAGAATTATTAAATATGCGTCAAGAAAATGTCTCGCGACTAGAACGCCGTGCGGATTTGTTGGTATCTACTTTGCAAAGTTATATCGCGGCAATGGGTGGGGAGTTGTCATTTGTCGTAGAATTCAAAGATCGACCCCCCGTAAAAATTACTGGATTAACATCGATGTTTGAAGAAAGCAGCTACACTAATGGAGAGGAAGAGTTTTAATTGAGGAAACTAAAACCTAATTTTGCCAGATGTCTATTCTTCAATCTAAAATCTAAAATCTAAAATCTAAAATCGAATGACCGCACAAACACCCGTAGAATTCCAAGACAGTTTCGACATCATCGTAGTAGGTGGCGGACACTCCGGCTGCGAAGCCGCCCTCGCCACTTCTCGCCTCGGATGTCGCACCCTTCTCCTCACCCTCAACCTCGACAAAATTGCGTGGCAACCTTGCAATCCGGCTGTCGGCGGCCCGGCTAAAACCCAACTTACTAACGAAGTTGATGCGTTAGGCGGGGAAATTGGCAAAATGGCCGATCGCACCTACCTACAAAAACGCATCCTCAACTCTTCGAGAGGCCCTGCAGTTTGGGCGCTGAGAGCACAAACTGACAAGCGGGAATACGCCGCTGTCATGAATAATATTGTTGAAAACCAACCCAATTTGACCATCCGGGAAGCGATGGTGACAGACTTAGTTTTGGGCAAAAACGAAGAAGTTATCGGAGTCGAAACATACTTCGGCGTCGCTTTTGAATGCAAAGCAGTAATTCTGACCACAGGCACTTTTTTAGGTGGCACAATTTGGGTGGGCAATAAGTCGATGCCCGCCGGACGTGCGGGAGAATTTGCCGCCGTTGGTTTGACGGAAACTCTCAATCGTTTGGGCTTTGAAACGGGCAGGTTAAAAACAGGAACTCCGGCAAGAGTTGACAAACGTACTCTCGATTACACCAACATGGAACCGCAGCCGGGAGATGCAGAGGTTCGCTGGTTTAGTTTCGATCCAGAAGTTTGGATCGAACGGGAACAAATGCCTTGTTATTTGACTCGAACTACGCCAGCTACTCATCAGTTAATTAGAGACAATTTGCACCTTTCTCCAGTCTACGGCGGCTGGGTTGATGCGAAGGGGCCGCGCTACTGTCCGAGTATTGAAGATAAGATTGTGCGGTTTGCGGATAAGGAAAGTCACCAGATTTTTATTGAACCGGAAGGTAGAGATATTCCTGAACTTTATATCCAAGGATTTTCTACGGGTTTACCGGAAAATTTGCAATTGCAAATGCTGCGGACTCTTCCGGGTTTGGAAAAGTGCGAGATGATGCGCCCTGCTTATGCTGTGGAGTACGATTATTTGCCGGCTACTCAGTGCTTTCCAACGCTGATGACTAAGAAGATTGAAGGGCTGTTTTGCGCGGGTCAGGTGAACGGTACAACTGGATATGAGGAGGCTGCTGCACAGGGGCTCGTGGCGGGTATTAATGCAGCCCGGTTTGCGAAAAATCAGGAGATGATTGTGTTTCCTCGCGAGCAAAGTTATATCGGCACTCTGATAGATGATTTGTGTACGAAGGATTTGCGGGAACCTTACCGGATGTTGACTTCGCGATCGGAATATCGGCTATTATTGCGATCGGACAATGCGGATCAACGCTTGACTCCGCTGGGACGGGAAATTGGTTTGATTGACGATCGCCGCTGGGAGTTGTTCGATCGCAAACAAGCTAATATTGTGGCAGAGAAGGAACGCTTGTACTCGACGCGGGTGAAAGAACACGAGGAGATTGGCAAGGCAATTTTGGCTGATACTCAACAAGCGATTAAAGGTTCAATTACTCTGGCTGATTTGTTGCGTCGTCCTGGTTTTCATTATGTGGATTTGGAACGCTACAATTTAGGCAATCCTAGTCTGAAGTTGGCTGAGAAAGATGGTGCAGAAATTGACATCAAATATTCCGGCTACCTGCAAAGACAGCAAAATCAAATCGATGACATTGCCAAACACGA
Source organism: Microcoleus sp. D3_18a_C4 (assembly GCF_036702415.1). Taxonomy (NCBI): domain Bacteria; kingdom Bacillati; phylum Cyanobacteriota; class Cyanophyceae; order Oscillatoriales; family Microcoleaceae; genus Microcoleus; species Microcoleus sp. D3_18a_C4. The sequence continues at coordinate 4,950 of NZ_JAUBTI010000107.1, forward strand.
ACGCCGACAATTGCCTGCAGATTTGGATTACATGGCAATTACAACTCTCTCCAAAGAATCGCGGGAAAAGTTGGCTAAGGTGAAACCGCTGACGATTGGCCAAGCGGCGAGAATTGGTGGGGTAAATCCGGCTGATGTTAATGCTTTGTTGATTTTTCTGGAAGTGCGAAACCGTCAGCAGCCAGCGGCTGTAAGTAAATAAGCTAAACTATAGCCTTTCGAGCTCTCATATGAGGTACTCATGGGCATAGGGCATAGGGCATAGCGCATAGCACATAGCGCATACCTCACTTTTTTGAGAAGCGCTATAGAGGTGTCTCAAAGCTGCCTTCAATTTTATGGAATAGCAGGATGAAAAAGTGTGACTATTGTGAAACCACTATTTTGTTATGCGGCTTTCCTATTGATGGATATAGATTCTGGGCCTTGCTAATTCACGGTATAAATCAACTTTTATCGGAAGTTACAAAACTCACCATACTGGGCTTATAAAAATTCCGAAATCTTGAATTTATACCTGTATTCAGCAACACCAAAAATAAGGAAAACTGGCAGAATATCAACTCTAACTGATGAAATTCTGCCAGTATATGGTAGATATTGATCTATCCTCGAACCCCGTCTGAATTTCGCAAATATTCCGCAGAATAATCAGCGTTCATCGGTGATTCAAACATCCCCGAAAGCCCCACCAGTGTTGCCACCCTCAAAGCATTAAAAGAACAGCGAGATGCCTTGCTGTACGCTTATATACGCGCTCACTGGTGGTACTGGGGAATAGGCGGAATTTGGTATTGGGCGATCGCACAATCGGCTAAATAGTCATTCCCCAAGGAAGATAACAAAAGTGGGAGAGTCGGAGAGAGGGAGAATTAGGAAAATCTTCCTTTATTCTCCTGACTCCTGACTACTGACTACTGACTAATGTGCCCAGAGAATCACGCCAGCTTCATAAGGACTGCTGAGATTATCGTGCTTCGGCAAAACGCGCAAGGACAAACCTTGCAAACCGCTAGAAGTATAAGTAATGTCAGCCGTATAAAGGCTAGCATTGTGAGAATCTTCTCCCAAATACTCCATCACCACCGGCACGCCACCGATGATATCGCCGTTAGCATCAACCGAGCCTTGATAAAGTTCAACTTGCACGTCTGCAGGGGTCAATCCCATCAGATTAATCCGAGATTTAACAGCGATCGACTGATTGACCTTAACTTCCTTATCTTGGGAAATATCAACAGCCTCAATCTTAATATCGTGCCACTTCGCGAGAACGTGCTTCTTCCAGTGAGACAACTCCTTGGCGGGAGCGCAATTATCCGAAGTCATGGTGTGGTAGCGATCGCTCACCGGGAAATAAGCCCGCCGCGCGTAATCTTTCACCATCCGAGCAGTATTGAAGAAAGGACAGTTCAAGCGAATAGAATCCTTCATTTTCGCCGTCCAACCGCGGGGAATGCCATCAGCATCGCGGTTGTAAAATAGGGGTACAACTTCCTTTTCCATCAAGTCGTACAAAGCATTCGCCTCGACCTCATCCTGATACTTAGTATCTTCGTAAAATTCCCCATGCCCGATCGGCCAACCGGTGCGAACATAATCAGCCTCATCCCACCATCCGTCGAGGATGCTCAGATTCGGCAAACCGTTCATCGAAGCTTTCATCCCCGAAGTCCCGGAAGCCTCACGCGGACGGCGTGGCGTATTCAGCCACACATCGCAGCCCGACACCATCATCCGAGCGACGTTAATGTCGTAGTTCGGCAAAAAGACCATCGAGCTGATCGTGTCGTGCTCGCGGATGAAGTGAACGATATCCCGAATCAATTCCTTACCCGGAATATCCATCGGGTGAGCCTTCCCAGCAATCACAAACTGCACCGGGCGGTTTTTGTCCCGCATGATCCGCATAATTCGATCGACATCGCGCAAAAACAGTGTAGCCCGCTTGTAAGTAGCAAAGCGGCGGGCAAACCCGATCGTCAGCACCTTCGGATCGAGAGCCTCCCGCGCGTGTTCGATTTCCGTTTGGGCCGCACCGCGCTCGCGCAAAGTCTTTTGCAGCCACTCGCGTGCGAACACCACCAACTCCGATCGACAGCGTTCGTGATTGCGCCACAATTCCTCGTCAGGAATCGATGACATCCGATCCCAGAGTCGATCGTCCTTGCGAGTCATTTCCCAATCCGGGCCGAGGTATCGATCGTACAACTCCTGAGTAGACTTCGCCACACAACTGCGAGCGTGCACCCCGTTGGTAATTGAAGTAATTGGTACTTCTTCCTGCGGCAAACCCGGCCACAAACCCTGAAACATCGGGCGCGACACCACGCCGTGCAAAGCCGCCACCCCGTTGACAAAACTCGACATTTTAATTGCCAAAATTGCCATATTCAGAGGTGCGGACAAATCGCCAGTATTCTCCCGGCCCAATCCCAAAAACTGATCTTGCGACAAGCCAAACATCTTGGGATACTGACCTAGATAGTGCATCACCATATCCGGCTCGAACAAGTCAAACCCAGCAGGCACCGGCGTGTGAGTCGTAAACATACTGCTCGAAACCACCACCTGTTCCGCTTCCACGAAACTCAGGTGATATTCCTCCATCAGCATCCGAATGCGTTCCAAAGCCATGAAAGCCGCGTGGCCTTCATTCATGTGATAAGCCGTAACTGTCAGCCCCAATGCCTTGAGCATTTTCACGCCGCCGATGCCCAGCATGATTTCTTGGTGCATCCGCAGAGTTTTATCACCGCCATACAGTTGGTCGGTAATATCTTGGTCGTAGCGGCTGTTAGGTTCAATATTTGTATCCATTAGGTACAAAGGAACCGTTCCCACTTGTACTCGCCAAATCCGGGCATACACCTTGCGGCCGGGATAGTCCACCTCAATCCGCAATTCCGAACCGTCGGGATTGCGTTCTGGGTGCAGCGGCATATTGTAGAAATCGTTGAGCGGATAGCGTTCTTGCTGCCAGCCGTCGGCGTTGAGATACTGCGAAAAATAGCCTTCTTGGTAGAGCAGGCCGACACCGACTAAGGGCAAGCCCAAATCACTAGCTGATTTGAGGTGGTCGCCTGCGAGCACGCCCAAACCGCCTGAATAGATGGGTAGGGCTTTAACTAAGCCGAATTCCATCGAAAAGTAAGCGTAGCATTCTTGCTGCTCGGTGCCGCGCTGTTTGCGGTACCAGGCGCGGTTTTTGAGATAATCGTCTAACTGCTGGGCTGCTCGGTTCATTTGGGCAATGAAGCCTTCGTCTTCTGCCATTTCTTGCAGTCGCTCTTGAGATATGGTTCCGAGCATCAGCACCGGGTTTTGATTGCTGGAGTCCCACAGGTCTCGATCGAGGCGGCGGAAGAGGTCTTTGGTATCGACGTTCCAGTCCCAGTGCAAGTTGTAGGCAAGCTTGCGTAGGGGTTCGAGAATTGTCGGTAGCGACGGGGAAACGTTAAATGTGCGAATTGGCTGCATAGACAAAGCCTTTATGTTGGGGTAGCGATATTTTCCTCTGTCTTTAGGTACAAGTCCGTTATTCTGCACACTATTTTAAGTTTTAAGCTGCGGGGGCGATCGGCTCTTACCTTAACTGCGGTGGGCCGAGCAAATGCCGATCGCCCGCAAAACAGCTTTTCGCACTTCTGGATGAGATTTCTCAATACCGTTAGACCGAAAAATCCAGTGTCCGCCGCCCGCGTGTTCCAGCAAAATTCTCTTTCCATCGGGCAAAACTATTTGCCACAAGTTTAAAACGGAGGTTGATTAACAGTAAGACTTTTTCTGACATTTGCTAACAATCAGTTACATTTGCCTTCTTGTCTTCATGTCATATAGAATGAATTTAGCCACTCAGATGTAGGTGAAAAACCTTGGTAGTACGCAACCGCTATATAAATAAGTTGCCTCTACATTATCAAAGCAAATAATCAGATTGGCTAAGAGCTGTAAGCGATAACCAAGCTGAAGGCAAGAATATAAGTGCTTGTAGAAATTTCTACGGGCATCGGTTGATACGCCTTTGTTGAGATATGATCTCAACTTATGTATTTGTTAGCAAATGTTAGCAAAAAAGTATCGGTTTTAACTAGCTTGCACTGAATTTCGCGCAAGTTGCTTTCCATGAGCTTGAGTTGATGCAGTACCTGATTTTGGGCCGCTGATTTCATGGGATTTTCACTCCTGATTTAACGCTTGTGAGAGAAAGGGGCTTGGTTCTGCAAGTCCAAACCCCAGCAGGTTAAGGGGTATGCACGTGTTTGTGAAAACACTTGCACTAATGGGAGACACTATTGTTAAGGCGGTTTGAGCAAGCTAAACACCCTATGTCAGGCCCGCCCGGCCGCCTTTTGTTGTGCCTATAAAAGCAAGCATACTTGCGTAATTTTGTTTGTCAAGTGTGCTTGCTTTGTTTTGCTGATATATGTCCCGAAAGAAGCCCAATCAAGATCCAAATACCAAGCCAGCCTTGCAAGTATTGAGAGAGGCTGTCGGTTTAACTCAATCTCAACTCGCAAGCCAAATCCCCGATAAAACAGGAGCAAAAACTTTAACTCGACAGGCGATTAGCAATTGGGAGCGAGGACTTGATGCCCCTGAGCTGACAATTCCTCAAGTTAAAGCGCTGTGTCACGCTTTGGGCAAGAATCTTAACGAATTGCCCGACAACTTAGGCCCGCCGAAGCGCTCTAGCAGTGATGATGTTGGGGATGCAGCGCAGGAAAATAAGTCGGGAGACTAAGATTCGCGGTCAAGAACTATAACTTTCGGGGGCGCACGAAGCACCTGATCCCTATTGGTGGGTGAGGCGCGCCGATTAACTATTGTCAGCAATAGATAAATCTTGAACCGCGCCTCACCCACCCTACAAATGACTGACATCTTGCACCATTCTCAATTAGCCTTTTAGGAACAGGCTTTCCGGCCTGTTCCACAAGAAAATCTACTCTTTGTGGAATGGGCCGGAGAGCCCGTTCTTGAGAATAGTGCAAGATGTGAGTATTATGCAATTTTAACTTTCCTCAACTGAGAATTTACCAATAGCTTCCTAGCATCATTGGCTGATAGTGCAGGGCTGAAATAATGGCCCTGAATTTCTTGACAGTGGAGCGATCGCAAACACTCCAACTGCTCTTTAGTTTCTACTCCTTCGGCTACCACGCTCAAGTTCAAATCTCGCCCCAGCGTCGCTACAGCCTTGGCGATCGCCAGTTCGCACGGATCGGTCGTCAATCCGCTGACAAACGACCTGTCTATTTTTAAGATATTCAAGGGAAACTTTTTGAGATAATTTAGAGAACAATAACCTGTGCCGAAATCGTCCAGCGCAATTTGCACTCCCATATTCTGCAACTCCCTGAGAACTTTTGTGGTATAATCCATATCTTGCATGGCTGTAGTCTCGGTAATTTCTAACTCTAAATACTTGGGTGCTAAACCGCTTTTTTCCAAGCATTTCGCTACCATTTCTAATAAATTAAATTGCTGGAACTGCCTAGCCGAAACGTTGACTGCTACCCGCAAATCTGGCTGCAAAGCATCCTGCCAAGCTTTATTTTGAGTGCAGGCTGTTTGCAGCACCCATTCCCCAATAGGTACAATGAGTCCGTTCTCTTCGGCGATGGGAATAAATGTAGCGGGAGTAACTAAACCTAATTCTGGATGTTGCCAGCGCAGCAGGGCTTCCATGCCCTGAATTTCCCAAGTAGTAATGTTGACTTTTGGCTGGTAGAAAACCTCAAATTCTCCCTGTTCTAAAGCCTCGTGCAGTCTGTGTTCTATAGTTAGTAAATGGCTGCCGTGGGGATTAAGTGTTGAAGTATATAACTGATAGTTATTTCTTCCCATTTCTTTAGCGTAATACAAGGCGGCATCGGCATTTTTGACTAAAGTTTCGGCATCTTCACCATCATCGGGATAAAGGGCAATGCCGATGCTGCTGCTAACATGAAACGGTTGTCCTTCTAGTTTAAATGCTGGCTTTAAATTGTTGAGTATTCTTTGAGCTGTTTTAACTGCATCTTCTAAGCAATTGATGTCGGGAAGCAGTATGGTAAATTCGTCGCCTCCCCAGCGGGCAACCGTGTCAGTCGATCGCAAAGTGTCGCTGATGCGTCCGGCAAAACCTTCTAACAGGCGATCGCCCGCAGCGTGACCTAGTGTATCATTAATCTTTTTGAACCTGTCCAAGTCTAAAAACATCACAGCTAGCATTTGTTGGTTTTTTTTAGCTTGTTTTAAGGACGCCAGCAGCCTCTCGTTAAAAAGTATCCGGTTCGGTAAACCGGTGAGTTGGTCATAAACAGCTTGATAGCGAATAATTTCTTCAGCTTGCTTGCGCTGAGTGATATCCATGATCGTGCCGATCGCCCTTACTGCTTTGCCAGTTTCATTGCGGATGATATAGCCGCGATCGAGCACAAAAACATATCCCCCGTCTGCACGGTGAAAGCTGTATTCTTCCGACCAACATTGAGCGCCTGAGCTCATTGTTTCGTAGAAGCTTAACATCACTCTTTCCCGTTCTTCGGGATGAATATTTAGCCACCATGATTCTAACTCTATAGTCTGAGTTTCGTTGAGTTTGTATCCAAAAACTTTTTCAAATTCTTCGCTCAACCAATACTCATTTTTTAACAAATCAAAATCCCATACGGCGTCATTTGTCGCCCGCGTCAGCAGGTGAAAGCGTTCTTCGCTTTTGCGGAGTTTTTCTTCGGATTGCACCCGTTCCGTTACATCCCGAAAGCTGAATACTCGACCAGTAATTTTGCCTCCAGTGCGCTGGGGCAACGAGTAGCGCTCGAAGATTCTGCCATCTGTCAACTCGATGATATCGTAACTTTCTGCTGCGGGGCGAGCGCACAATTCTTTAGCACAGTTGAGAAATATTTCCGGGTATTTTAACTGGTTGATTCCAAACCCCAAAATTTGGTTGTTATCTCTCGAATCAACCAGCAAATCCGGCAACTGCCACATTTCGGAAAATTTACGGTTAAAGCTGACAATTTTTCCTGCACTGTCAACCGCCAGAATACCGTCAGCAGTAGATTCAATGGTTGCTTGAAGCAACGAAAGAGATGTTTCGAGTTCTAACTCTGCTAATTTGCGATCGCTGATGTCAAACGCTGTGATTAATATTGAGGCTTTTTTTTCAAATTTTATAATATCTACAGTTGCTTCAATCCAGCGCATTTTTCCAGTTTTCGTGAGTATTATTAATTCATATTTTGAGCCGGGAATGGAGCGCGCATGGCTGGATTTACCCCATTTTTTAACTATTTCTCGAAAATCTGGATGAATTAAATCGTATAAATCCAACGCTAGCAATTCTTCACGAGAATATCCTGTCAGAGCTTCTGTCTGAGCATTGACATAGCGCAACTGTCTGCGGTGATAGATAAATGCAGCAGCATTAACCGTTTCTATCAGTTGGCGAAACTTTTTTTCACTGCGCCGCAAATTTCTTTCAGCCCGCTTGCTATCAGTAATATCTTGTGCTATATATAACTTGCCGCTGACCTTGCCTTGACCGTCGCGAATAATTGAAATAGAAAGCAGTACAATTATTTTTTTTCCATGTTTGGAAAGGTAGACTTTTTCCACGTTGTGGACAGAACCTTCGGCTGTTAAACTTGCTAACTCTAACTCCTGTGCAGGTGATTCACTTTTCTTAAAAAGTCCGGCTATTGGTTGGCCTAACAACTCTTTTTTAGAGTATCCCAAAAGTTGACAGGTAGCTTGGTTTAACGACAGGATATGACCGCCCGGAGTTGTCGCAATTATCGAGACGTTCATTTCCTCGCAAATATCGAGGGCATATTCGGCAGTTTGCTGCAAATCTTGGGTCATTTGGGCAATAGTATGCCAGATATCCTGTTCTTTTTTTGGATACAACACTTTTTCTCCTTTTGGTAGCTTGTCATTCTCTGTTTCAGACTTCGGCTGGATTAACATCATCGTCTTGGATAAGCTATTTACTGTCTTCGCCCTGCTCAATAATGAGATTACTAAACAAAGAAAAACCAGAAAATAACCGATTACTGTCAACTTAATCGTAGGTTTTTTTCTCGAAGTTTCCTGAGATTGTATATAATTGTATGTCGGTAAATTTACTGGTTTTATTTGGGATAATTTATCCAAAAATAATGCTGCGCTTGCAGAAGTAAGGGGGCGAGATGTCGATCGCAAATAGCTATGTTTCTGATAGCCAATCAAAATCCCTTCAACAGGGCGATTGCCGTGCCCATCTCCTAGGCTGGTCGGTAATATTTTTGGATTAATGCCACATTCCACACCAAAAATAGCAACCGCGAAATATCCCAACATTAATTGAAAAATTATTTTCATTTGCTCTATTTCCTACTCCCCAATATTTTTTGGAGGAACCATAAATCTAAAAAACTTTAGCAGAACTTTCTCTGCCATAGGAAAACCCAGCCACCATTAATTTATGTGGATTTGTAAATTAAATTTTACCAAGCTAATAATTGAGCTTTATAACTAATTATAATTTTAATCTTAATTTAAAATGTGTCATCAGCCATTGTGCCACAAATTATCCCCCATTCTGCCTAGACACCGGGTGGGAGCGCGCTAAAATTAGATAATTCCCGCAAGGAGGCGATCGGGATTTGTTAGAAAAATAAACAATTAGCTTAAAATCGATGCAGAGGTCCACTAATTGAACCCATGAGTCAGACCATCCCAGAACTCCAAAAAGAAGTCCGCGCGCTAGAAGCAGAAGTTGCCGCCCTGCAAGAGTCGCGGGAAAAACTTGGCGTACAGCGCTCTGAGTGCCGAGTGGCAGTCAGTTTTCCCAAAAATAATACTCCTGAAGCTATTGCCGAGTTCCATCAGCAAACTGCTGCTTTTGGGGAGCAGTGGTTGCAGCAAATCCAGGAGATTGACCGAGAGACTAAAATTACTGAAAAGCAACTGCAACAAAAACAGGCTTTACTGTCCTACAAACAAGCTGAAATAGATAAATTGGCGGCAGGACAGCACTGGCAAGAACTAGAAAACAAAGTTCAAACCGGGGAAAAGCGCTTGCAAACACAAGCTCGCAGAATCAATCAAGCAGCAGCGCAGCTAGAGGCAGAAATTCAAGCTTTAAAAGCACTGTACGACCAACTCAATCCCACTTATTCCGAGTGGTTTCAACAACCAACTGAAATAGTAAAATTTTCCGCCACAACTATTCCTTACGCTGTTCCCAGCAGCAGCGGGTTGATATTGGAGAATAAGGAGATTGAGTGGGAAAAGAAGTAGTTTTGCTTGGTAAATTTTCAAGGTAAATTAGTGATTTGAATGTCGCCGTCGAACGCTCAAATAAGCAAGACAGATTCGACGGCAACATCCCAAGGCTTTTACCTGCTTTTTTAGAGATAAAATACAAAACTGCCTCTGGCGCCGTGAATTTTCAGATTTTTGAGTTTCATTTTTTGAAACTGGTTGATTTTTAACTCTGGTGTCAATCTAAAATCTAAAAGATAACAGTTCTGAACGCATCAACCGGGTTTTACGAAAAGACTTTGTGGCAGCCCTCGCTTCCGCTAAAAAACCCGGTTGATGGGAGCGAGGAGTGCGTAAGCTCTGTCTAAAATCTCCAATACACTTACTAATGAAACAATTGATTTGGATAGCGCTATTTATTCTGGTTGCGGTGACGGCTGTCGGGTGGGGTTCTGACTCGTGGCAGCGGTTGTCGGCTGTACCCGAAGTTGGGATCGATCGCAATATCCACACTTCCCAAAACCCGTCTCCCTTACCGCTTCCTGCTGAAAAAAATGCTTTTTATCTGCCCCAAATTGACCCATCTCGGTTGTGGAAACACGTCGAGACTTTAGCAGGAGAACGCGATGGAGAACGAGATCGCTCTTTTACTAGAGACTATATTTCCCAACAACTGCAAACATTAGGATTTTCCGCAGAGTTGCAGCCGTTCGATCGCGGAATTAATGTCTTCGCGGAGAGAAAAGGTACTGACTCAAACGCCGGTGCAATTTTAGTCGCAGCACACTACGATACTGTACCAAACTCCCCAGGCGCTGACGACAATGCGACGGGAGTTGCAGTAGTTTTAGAAGTAGCAAGATTGCTGGGTTCTCGTGCCACACCTCGGACACTGCAAGTAGCATTTTTCGACAGGGAAGAAATCGGACTTTTAGGCAGTTTAGCATTCACCGGTAGCGAGGCGCGGTTAAAAAATTTGCAGGGAGCGATCGTCCTAGATATGCTAGGTTATGCGTGCCGCACCCCCGGATGCCAGCAATATCCCGAAGGATTGACAGCGCAACCTTTTCTAGAAGCATCGGGGGTAACTTCTCCCGACAAAGGGGAGTTTATCGCTGTGATTGGGGATGCGGAACATCCGCTGCTATTGAAAAGTTTTGCGGAGTCGCGAAAAGCCGATTTGCCGCCGGTGGTGGCGCTGCCGGTTCCCCTCAAAGGGTTGCTGACTCCCGATGTTTTACGCAGCGACCACGCGCCTTTTTGGTATAAAGGAATTGGTGCTGTGTTGGTGACGGATACTGCAAATTTGCGATCGCCCCACTATCACCAATCTAGCGATACATTAGCAACTATCGATCGACCTTTTTTCGCCGGTTCTGCTCAAATTGTTGTTAATGCCACGGCTAAATTATTGGAAATTCGGTAATCTACTCGTTACCAGGCAGAGCCTGGTAACGCATATCTGGAGGCTCTGCCTCCAATTTTCCCACGCCAAGCAAGCGAGGCAGAGCCTCTGGAAATCAGTTCCTAGGCAGAGCCTAGGAACTAGGTAAATAACTAATAAGTAATAACTAAGCTGTCACGCATTTAAATTGCATATTCAGGGCGGGCTCTTAGGCCCAACCCCTACTCCCCACAAAGCTTAGATTATTTTTTGACATTCAATTTAAATGCACAACAGCTTAATAACTAATAACCAATAACCAATGACTAACAAAGAAAGCTTGCAACGGCATTTACTGCAACTAGACAATCGAGGCTACAAAGCCTACAAAGACATTCAAGGTAATTACGACTTTTCTGAATTCACCTTAATTATTGATTACGTGCAGGGAGATCCGTTTGCTTCTCCCAGTAAATTTAGAGTCATAGTTCCGCCACACATTGCTCAAATTCCCCGCGAACTTTTCAACTCTCGCAGTCGAGAAATAGCCTTGCGAGATTACCTAACTCGCCAGTTTGACCAAGCAGCCTACAGCATCAGCAGCAAACGCGGCACAGGAAAAAGCGGTTTGATTGCAGTGACTCGCTTCGGACAAGAAGTTTTAGAGCGAAGTTCCGCATTTATAATTTCCTCACATACATCCGATATTGAAGATTTAGGAGGAGTTGAACTGCGATTTGCCGTCGGACTTCCAGCGGGCGGACGCAGTATCTTAGGGCGACAAGCTGCTGAAATGCTGTGCGAAGATATTCCGCAAATTGTCAGCAATTCTCTGAAGTATGCTAACTTAAATGCTGCGGAATGTCGCCGTCACGTTGAAACTGTAGAAGATGCTGACTGGCTGCGGCAGCAGTTAGCTGAAAACGGATTAGTTGCGTTTGTTGCTGACGGTTCTATTTTGCCCCGCCGCAGCGGTGTTGACAACAGTCCTTTGTTAAATAATGCTGTGGCTTTTCAGTCGCCGCCGTCGTTAAAAGTTGAGTTTAATTGTCCGAATCGCGGTTTGATTTCCGGTATGGGTATTCCCGCTGGCATTACTTTGATTGTTGGGGGCGGCTATCACGGCAAATCAACTTTACTCAGGGCGATCGAGTTGGGAGTTTACAACCGAATTCCGGGAGATGGTAGGGAATTTGTGGTGACGAGTCCGGCGGCGGTGAAAATTAGGGCGGAAGATGGCAGAAGTGTTGCGGGAGTTGATATTTCGCCTTTTATTAACCACTTGCCGCAAGGTAGAGATACTGCACAATTTTATACTGAAAATGCGAGCGGTAGCACGTCGCAAGCTGCTAATATTATTGAGGTTTTGGAAGTGGGGAGAAGGAAGAAGGAAGGCACGACACGGATTTTGACACGGATACACGGATTAATTTATGAAGAGGATTTAGTGCCTGTTTTATTGGTGGATGAGGATACGGCGGCGACTAATTTTATGATTCGCGATCGCAGAATGCAGGAACTCATTGCTAAGGATAAGGAACCGATTACACCGTTTATTGATAAAGTGAGACAATTGTATGCGGATTATGGCGTATCGACTATTTTAGTCATGGGCGGAAGCGGCGATTATTTTGATGTGGCGGATACGGTGATTGCACTGGAAAATTTTCAAGCATATAATGTGACGAAAGAAGCTAAAGAGATTGCTAAAAATTACTCGATTAGCCGTGCTGCTGAAGGGGGAGAAAATTTTGGTGATATTACTCAAAGAGTGCCGATTCCTGCTAGTTTAGATCCGAGTCGGGGACGGCGAGATGTGCGGGTGAAGGTGCGGGATGTTGATGAATTGGCTTTCGGAACTGAGGAGATTGATTTGGGTTATGTTGAGCAAATTGTGGACAGCGGACAGTTAAGGGCGATCGCTGCGGCAATGGTTTATGCTAAGCAGCAATACATGGACGGGAAACGCACTTTGTCGGAAATCATAGATTTGGTGATGGCAGATATTGACGCGCAGGGCATGGATATTTTATCGCCTTTTCCTGAAGGGGATTTTGCCATGTTTCGGCGGTTTGAATTGGCTGCGGCAATTAATCGGCTTCGCAGTTTGTCGGTTGTTGCTAAGTAGACTTGCTTAATATAAGTCAAGACGCTTGGGCCCGTGGAAAATTGTAGCGAAAATGTTGGGTTTCGTTCCTCAACCCAACCTACGCACTAATGACTAATGACTAACGACTTCTACTTTTTGATATGCTGACAAAAGTGAGTGCAAAAACCGCGATTGAAGTATGACAGGCTATATAGGACAACTGACTGCTTTAAGCGATCGACCGTATTTAGTATTAAGCAATCAAGGGGAGGTTTTACAGTTAGAGTTAAAACAGCAGCAGCACGTATTGGGGCGCGATCGCACTCGTGCTGATTTAGCCATTCCCGAACCCTGGCGCGCAGTTTCCGGCGTTCACGCTGTTTTGCGCCAAATTGGGGAGAATTACTGGATTTACGACGGTGACGGCCAGCGGCCGAGCACTAATGGCTTATTTGTCGATCGCACTCGCATCACTCCCAATGACGGTTATTGCCTGAAAAACGGCACAGAAATTAAAATCGGTCTCGATCCTCAAAATCAAGTTTTGCTGACTTATTTTAATCCGCTGGCGAATCAGGTTGCTGTCCCTAGCAAGCAGTCAATTCTTCTTAAGAATCGGTCGGTTTTGTTGGGCCGCGATCCAAACGCTTCGCTGCAATTAGATGCGCCGCTTGTTTCTAGACGCCACGCGACAATTGACCAAGACAGTCGCGGCAATTATATTTTGCGAGACCACAGCGTTAACGGGGTTTTTGTTAACGGTCAGCGAGTGACAAATTCTGTACAGTTGTCCGAGGGAGATGCAATTCGGATCGGCCCGTTTACTCTAACTTACCGCAGCGGTGAGTTGCAGATGCAAGACTCCGGCCATCAAATTCGTTTGGATGCTGACTGTCTGGTGATTCCGAAGCGTTTGGATGGCATCACTTTGGCGATCGAACCGGGGGAGTTTGTGGCTTTAGTCGGCGGTAGCGGTGCGGGTAAATCTACTTTAATGCGGACGCTTTTAGGCATTGAAAAAACTACTAACGGCGCTGTGTTTCTCAATGGCGATAACCTGCGCCAAAACTTCAATATTTACCGCAATCAAATCGGTTACGTCCCTCAAGATGATATTGTGCACGCAGATTTGACAGTAGAAGAAGTCTTGAGTTATGCCGCTAAATTGCGCTTACCTCCCGATACAGATGTCAAGCAGGTAGTCGCAAAAACTTTAGAAGATATTGAAATGACTCACCGTCGCAAGGCTTTGGTAAAACAGCTTAGCGGCGGACAGCGAAAGCGGGTCAGCATCGGAGTTGAACTGTTAGCAGACCCGAAACTTTTCTTTTTAGACGAACCGACTTCAGGACTCGATCCGGGTTTGGATAAGAAGATGATGCAACTGCTGCGAAAGTTGGCAAATCAAGGCCGGACGGTGATTTTGGTGACTCACGCGACGGCAAATATCACGATGTGCGATCGGATCGTTTTTATGGGTCGCGGCGGACGCCTTTGCTACTTCGGCCCGCCTAGGGAAGCGCTCGATTTTTTCGATGTCAAAACGGGCGATTTTGCCGACATTTACAACGAATTAGAAACAGGAGAAACCAACGTTCAAAGCTGGGCAGAAAAGTTTAATAAATCTCCCTACTATCAGCGCTATATTGTCAACCACTTGAGCACAGGCAAGGCTAATGCAAAAATACCTTCTGCACCTTCTGTACCAAAATCTCAATCTTTTGTAAAACAACTCGTTTTGCTTGCCCAGCGATATTTTCAACTCGTTTCCCGCGACTTAGTTAACTTAAGTTTAGCTCTTTTAACAGCGCCGATCGGCATTAGTTTGCTGCGGCTAGCGGTCAGAGATAAAGACCCATTAATTGGCGCACCGGAGGCAACTTTAGCACCTTTAGCGCTCAGAGTTTTATTTGTATTTACCTGCGCGGCGATTTGGGTAGGACTGGCAACTTCTCTGCAAGAAATTGTTAAAGAATCTGCTATTTATCTGCGCGAACGTTTGGTCAATTTAGGATTGTTTGCTTATTTAGGTTCAAAAATATTTATACTTTCTGGTTTGGCAGTATTGCAAACGCTGTTAATGGTAGGAGTTATTCTGATTGCTTTTAAATCCCCCGAACCGAGTTTGATTTCCTGGGCGATGGGGGCAACTATTACCACATTCCTAACTTTGATGAGCTGCATAAGCCTCGGATTAGTCGTTTCCGCAATTGTTAAAAATAGCTCTCAAGCTAATAGCGCTTTGCCTCTATTATTGCTGCCTCAAATTATTTTTTCGGGAGTTTTGTTTAAGATGGAAGGTGCGGCGAGCAAGTTTTCTTGGCTGATGTTAAGCCGCTGGTCTGTGGGTGCTTACGGCTCTTTAGTTAATGTGAATGGGATGGTTCCCGCACCTACTACATTGCCGGATGGGAGTACGCTTCCTCAGCCGTTTGAGCCTACTCCTGTTTACGATCCAACCTGGGAGAATTTGGGTTTAAACTGGGGTATTTTGTGCGTGCATATTTTGGTTTATTTGATGTTGACTCTGTGGTTGCAGAAGCGGAAAGATATTCTATGAATTATTGGCTGATGAAGTCGGAACCAGATGTTTACAGTATTGCGGACTTGAAGGGCGATCGCACGTCCATTTGGGATGGCGTTCGCAACTATCAAGCGCGCAATTTTATGCGAGAAATGAGTCGGGGAGACTTAGTATTTTTTTACCATTCTAATACTAAATTTCCGGGTATTGTCGGGTTAGTGCGCGTCGTAGAAACTGGACTTGCTGACCCGAGTCAGTTCGATATTAATAGCGAATATTATGATCCTAAGTCGCCGTTTGATGCTCCTCGTTGGCAAACTGTGAGAGTTGAGTTTGTTGAGGAATTTGCTAAGTTAATATCTTTGGATGAACTGAAACAAAAGTTGAGTGCTGATGAGATTTTGGTGGTGAGGAAAGGCAATCGGTTATCGGTGATGCCGGTATCTGAAAGTGCGGCACAGAAGATTTTGAAGATGAGATAAGTTGTGACCATTTAACTTGCATATTTGGGGCGGGCAAGATGCCCACCCCACAATGCTTAAAGACTTTACAAAAATCCTCGGTAAAGGTATTGAAATTTGGCTTTTTTTAGGCTATTTTATAATAAGTTGCGGTTGTACTTAGTCATATGATTCGCGAAAATTTGAGTCAGGCAAGCAATCAGAATTTGGGCGGGAAAGATGCCGACCCCACAGGTCAATATCAGCTTTTTGTGGGACAGGCTTCTAGTCGGCAACTTAAACTCAGAGAGGCTCAATTAAAAGTTACTTACAGAAATTTACCTCATTGGGAGTTAGAAGGATCGGTCTATTTCATCACTTTTAATACTTGGGAGAAGCTGGAATTAACTCCGGCTGCGAGGCAAGTTGTCCTCAATGCTTGCAAGTTTTTTGATAGGCAAAGGTATCAAATCTTTTGCTTAGTTGTAATGCCCGATCATGTGCATATGCTCATGCAGCCTTTAGCAAAGTCGGATAATAAATTATGGTCGCTCAGCAGCATTCTACACAGTATGAAAAGCTACAGTTCTAAACAAATTCCCAAGGTGATGAAGCATATTGGTACTGTCTGGCAGGATGAGAGACATGACCACATTGTCAGAGATGAACGAGAATTTCAGGTTTTTTGGGAATATATTAGGCAAAATCCTGTCAAAGCTGGTCTTTCAGTGACTCCAGAGGAATATCCTTTTTTCTGGCAAATGTATGAAGTTTAGCTTTTTCTGAATTTCTTGTGGGGTGGGCATCTTGCCCGCCCAAGCTTCAGTCACAGGCAAGATGCCTGTGCCACAAGGATTTCACAGGCAAGATGCCTGTGCCACAAGGATTTCACAGGCAAGATGCCTGTGCCACAAGGATTTCACAGGCAAGATGC